>LGET01000091.1 GCA_001507935.1 Thermococcales archaeon 44_46 | reverse complement strand
GGGTCTAAATGAGACCCCTCAAACCTTTCCGCCGTTGGCGAGGGATTAACTCGTTGGAACCCTCGCCCTTCACGGCGGGAGGAGGTCAGCCATTTAATGGCTTTTCAGCCAAAAGACTTGGAAGACTTGGAGAAGCCATTCTGTTATCATTTACGTGTCAATTTTTTATAGAAATATTTTTATTTTTGCCATCTAAATGTACATAGGTGATAAGGTGAAAGTCGTGTGTCCTTACTGCGGTTTTGGATGCAAGCTCATCATCGATTCTCAGATACTAACAGTTAGGCCCTATAAAGGAGAGCCAAATAAAGGAAGAATATGCCCCAAAGGTCTCTACGCTATGGAATTCGCTCTCTCAAAGGATAGGATCAAAAAGCCTCTGAAACGAGAAAAAAATGTCTTAAAACCTGTAACTTGGGGGCAAGCCATAGAGGAAATATCTCACAAGCTCCTTGAGATAAGAGAGTTTTATGGTCCCGATGCTGTTGCTTTTATAGCCTCCTCAAAGACTAGCAATGAGGAGAATTATCTTCTTCAAAAAATAGCGAGACTTTTTGGCACAAATAACATCGATAACTGTGCAAGGGTTTGTCATGAAGCCAGTGTGCATGCCCTTAAAATAACTCTCGGCACGGGAACTCAAACCAATCCCTATGAAGACCTAGAAAATTTTGGAGCGATACTCATCTGGGGCTACAATCCCGCGGAGAGCCATCCGGTGGTCTTGGAGTACATAGGGAACGCTAAGAAAAAAGGTGCAAAAATGATCGTCGTTGACGTTCGAGAGACCATCACAATGAATTTTGCCGATTACAAGCTCTTGATAAAACCTGGAACAGACATAGTACTCGCCAATGCCATGATGCACGTTATAATCCAAGAGGAACTTTACAATGAAGAATTCATCAGAAAGAGAACCACCGGATTTTCAGAAATTAGAATGGCCACTATGAAATACACTCCTGAACACGCAGAAAGAGTTACTGGAATCCCTGCCCCCCTTATACGAGAAGTTGCAAGAGAGTTTGCCCTAGCAGGCAGTGGGGCAATTATGTGGGGGATGGGACTGACACAGCACGTTTCCGGAGTTGAAAACGTTCTAGCAATAATAGACCTTGCTCTCCTCTTAGGTTACATAGGTGAGAGAGGGGGCTTATATCCAATGCGGGGGCAAAATAACGTCCAAGGAGCAGCATACATGGGGGCCCTTAGCGAGTTCTTGCCCGGTTATGTCCCACTCGATGATGAAAAGTTCAGAAAAAGAGTTGCTTCGCTTTGGGGGGTTGATGACCTCCCCACCAGAAGGGGGTTTTATCTAACGGAACTCTGGGATGCAATTGAAAGAGGGGATTTAATGGCTCTTTACATTGTTGGAGAGAATCCAGCCGTTAGTGAAGCCAACTTTGCTAAAGTCAGAAAAGCCCTTAGAAAGTTAGATCTTCTAGTTGTTCAGGATTTGTTCATGACACAAACAGCCCGCTATGCTCATTATCTCCTCCCTGCCTCAAGTTTCTGTGAAAAGGAAGGATCCTATATGAACAGTGAACGTAGAATTCAATGGAGCGAGAGGGTCTTTGAGCCCCTGAACGATTCCAAGCCAGATTGGGAGATATTGACCATGTTGGGAAAAGCCCTTGGGTTGCCGGGCTTTGATTATTCAAATGTAGAAGAAATAACAGTAGAGTACTTTCGTCTATTTCCAGAACTGGAGGAAAAAAGTGTAGAGGAGCTCAAGAATTCTGATGGGATCTTTCTTCCAAAAAAGAGGCTTCACACTTGGGAATTCACAACTCCAAATGGAAAAGCCAGATTCATGGCAGTTGAACAAGTCCCACCATGGGAAAGTACTGACGAAGAATACCCATTCGCATTGACCACCGTTAGAGTTATGAATCACTATAACACGGGGGAGATGACGCTGAGGAGTCCTTCCTTGGTTAAGTTCATGAAAGAACCAGCTGCCACAATAAATAAAGAAGACGCAAAAAAACTCGATATAAAGAGCGGCGACCTCGTAGAGATTGAAACAAGACGTGGAAAGATTCGAATGAAGGTGGAAATTGGGAAAGTGCCTCAAGGAGTAGTAGCAATTCCCTTCCATTTCAAAGCCAACAGAATCACCAACAATGCCCTCAACAAAGCAGGAACCTCAGAATTTAAGTTTTCAGCTGCAAGAATAAGAAAACTTAAAACCGAAAGGTCCACTCAGGATAATTACCCGTAAGGCATGCTAGGCAGAGATCTCTTTTTCCTACAGCTTTTTTTAGACCCTCAACAGTAAGATAAGACAAACTATCCGCCCCAATTACTCTTCTAACCTTTTCAATACTTCCAAAAGCTGCTATCAACTCATGTCTGGTTGGAATGTCTATTCCCATATAGCAAGGATGTTTTATTGGAGGGGAGGCTATTCTTACATGCACTTCTTTTGCACCGGCCTTTCTTAACATCGCTACTATCCTTTTCATTGTAGTGCCCCTCACTATGGAATCGTCCACAAGAACAACGCGCTTTCCATCGATAACATCTCTAACGGGAGAGAGCTTGAGCTTTACTTTTAACTCCCTGTAGAACTGGCCGGGCATTATAAAAGTCCTCCCAATATAACGGTTCTTTATCAAACCCTCAGCATATGGAATTCCACTCACCTGAGAAAAGCCCAATGCAGCCGCTCTTCCAGAATCTGGCACTGGAATGACAACATCAGCACTTGCGGGGCTCTCACGTGCAAGTTCCTGCCCCATCTTAACCCTCGCTTTATAAACGCTCACTCCATCAAGAACACTATCCGGCCTCGCAAAGTATATGTACTCAAAAACACAGTGGTAATGACTCTCGTTAGCTAAAACTTTACTCTCGACATCCTCAGAAATCAAAAACACCTCTCCCGGGGTTACATCTCTAATTTCATTCACAAAAAGCCTCAACGCAGAATCTTCAGAAGCAAAATAGTGCCCACCCCCTATGCCATAGCTGAGGGGTCTAAAGCCAAGGGGATCTCTGGCAACCAGTATCTTTCCATCAAAAAGAAAAGCCACGGAGTAAGCCCCTTTAACCTCATTAAAAACTGCTTTCATGGCTTCGAATTCGTCACCAGTTTCCTTCAGGTGCCAGAGAAAAGATATCCCTAAAAGCTCCGAATCAACAGAATGTCTAAACTTTACTCCCTTCTTTTCATATTCTCTTCTCAAAGGTATGAAATTCGTAAGAGTTCCGTTGTGGGCTACAGCTATCTCTTTTCCACAGCAAGAAGTTTGTAAGGGCTGAGCCTCATTAAGAGAACCTGATGTTGAGTAGCGAACATGAGCTATGGCAACGTTTGACCTAAGCCTCGCAAGCTCACTGCCCCGAAAAACCTCTGAAACCAATCCTCTACCAGATAGGGTTCTTATTTTATGTTTCCATATACTTATTCCCGCACTCTCTTGCCCCCTATGCTGAAGAGCCATGAGAGCATAATACGCTTTTCTAGAAGCGTTCTCTGCCTTGGTTGCAAAGATTCCGCATTTTTCTCTCATAACATTCCCCCGCGAATTCTTGACTTTTAAATGTTAATTGATCACAAATATTCCATTGTAATTTACCACTCTTAACTTAAAAACTTTGCCCAGATATTAACATAAAAATGATAAAATAAAACTTAAATACTCCCCAATTTTACATGAATATGGTGATAAAAATGGAAGTTTATGAAGGAAAAGCAAAGAAAATGATTCCCTTGGATGATAGAAAGATGATAATGGAGTTCAAGGACGATGCCACGGCTTTTAATGGGGAAAAGAAGGAACAATTCAAGGGCAAAGGATGGCTTAATGCTCAAATAAGTGCTCACCTCTTCAAGATCTTGGAAGAGCGCGGCATAAAAACTCATTTCATAGGAGTTGCTGGAGAAAACAGGCTTATAGTAGAAAGGCTTCAAATGTTTCCCGTCGAAGTTGTTGTTAGGAATGTGGTTGCAGGGAGCTTGAAAAAGAGACTTCCCTTAGAAGAGGGAACTGAACTTCCAGAACCTATAGTAGAGCTTTACTACAAAGACGATGCCCTTGGAGACCCAATGATAAATTATTACCACGCAAAGACTCTTGGTATAGATGAAAAAGAGATTAAAGAGATGGAAAAGATAGCACTCAAAGTTAACGAGATTTTACAAGAATATTTCAAAGAAAGAGGAATTTTATTGGTAGATTTTAAGCTCGAATTTGGTAAAAACGAGAAAGGCGAGATAATCCTTGCAGACGAGATAAGTCCAGATACCTGCCGCTTCTGGGATGCAAAGACAAAAGAAAGTTTAGACAAAGATGTGTTCCGTTTTAACAAGGGAGATTTAATATCGGCGTATGAGAAGATTTACAGACGCATAACTGGCACTTTCTGAGCTTTCCTACTACTTCCTAACTATTTTTTTATGAAGCTTTGTAGTCTGGTATCTTGCAAATGATCGTATATCTCATCGATTTTTTCAGGATCAAGACCGATAGTTTTTCCCATTCCAAATTTTTTGACCCATAGGGTTACTATATTAGATTCAAAATCAAATTGAAGACTGCATTCGAATGTTTCATACAATTCAACAACCTCTTCAATGAGAAACCTTACTAGACCCTCTATATCCTCTGTATAATCGACATTTTCTGGCGGTTTTAGGAGTGATCTAAAGAATTTTGAGGAATACCCTGCCTCTATGAGAGGTTTCAGATTTTCTTGTAATTGCCTTTGTGCTTCAATGGTGGGTTTTAGTGCTTCCGTGATTGCTTTTAAATTTTCTTCCAGTTGTCTTTGCATTTTTGTAATTGGTTCTGCAAAGGAGGTTTCTACTTCTTGAGCATGATCAGAAAGTTCCTCAAAAGACTCAACCGCGGAATCATGACGCCAATCTTGCTTGTCTTGGTCGAACCCAACAATTTTTTCACTTAAAGACAAAATACATTTTGTCCAAGCATAAAGCACATTAAATATGGCATTCTTGTCATCGATGTGAATTGGCGCTTTTGTCTCAAAACCAGGGAGGAATAGTGTTGAAGACGTAGTCACAGGTGGAAGCAATAACCGCTTAATCATCCGTATAATTTCTGTAAAATCTTTCATTGAACTCCTCAATAGCTGGGACAACTCTTCTTCTTTTAGCTCGTCCAAAAGCTCAAAAATGAAATCTATACCTGAAACTGCAGCCGATGTTCTGGGAGCTTGGAGGAAAGATTCTTTTTGATCGAGATATGTAGAATGCTCAAGATATTTTAGAGTTTCCTCTACTAGCAATGAAGTGAGCTCTGTTGGCACTTTCTCTTGCCTAAGTATATTCCTAAGAATCCCGTAATATACCTTGTAAAAGTTTTTAGAATATATCATGCTTAACCTCGTGATTATGCCGTAAAATATCCTGTGTAACCTGAAAATTCTTTCCACCGTAAAGTTATCCAAGTTTATATCAGACAGCTCTTCCTGATGTCTTTTAAATAACCCAATGTAGATTTTGCTTAAGCTTTTAACGAGAGTTTCAATTGAATCTTGAGGAAGTACTGGTCCAGTATCTTCTAATGTTCCTATTATAAGATCTGTCATTTCAAATATCTGGATAAGGGAGTTAATTTCTTCAGAAGGTTCCAAATTTTCCTGAGGATTGTATTCTTCTGTAAGCTTTAATAATTGTTTAAGCACTTCCTCCGATTCGTGCTGTAATGTTGTGTCTTTTAGAGACATGATCAGCAAGTTGGATATTGCCTTGAATTTGTTAACTACTTCCTCAATACGGGGAGAATTACCTTTGTTCTCTTTCTTGTTCTTGTTTATTATCTCTTGGGCAAGTTTTGAGGGGGTGACACTCATGACTTCTATTAAATGACGGTAAATTATAGCTAATAACAATGCCGACACAAAAAATTCCGCAAATAGTAATATCCGAAGGAGGATGTAATTATATCTAACTTCAAAATTTGCTATATCCTGATAATATGGATACATAATAAGCAAAACCGAGAGTATAGAGAGGGATGCAAATAAGGGAAATACGTATTTCCTAACTCTACCCACCGCAAATTGAAGTCCTGCATGCCCATATTTATTGTGAAGATACGAAGCATAAAATGCAAATGGGATTGCAATCAATGCAGCAAAGGCTTGGATTATGGCGCTTCCTAAATATTTTAATGTTCCAGATTTCACAAATTCATTGTCAATAGGTATCATTTTAATGAGAATTGCAACTATCAGGAGTATTATGACCACGAATGAAACAGTTGCTCTATATCTCCATTTGTTATCGCTCATTATGCTTAGTATGTCTTCTGTGAATAAAAAGATTATCATTGAAATGGGCGTGTTTATAGTAACCTTTATTAGGGTTTTTGCTGAATTCTTTCAGGTGGTTGTCGTGATCCCCAGATGGGATCACAGACTCAAA
>LGET01000090.1 GCA_001507935.1 Thermococcales archaeon 44_46 | reverse complement strand
GAAAGCCAGCCAATGAAGACGGGAGGCTGGAAGCCTACCCGTTACGAAATTAACACCCTACACACACTTTACGGGTAGGCAGAACGGTTCTCTTTTAAAAAGCAGAAGTTAATCTTTTCTTTTTACCTCAAATGTTTTAAACCTTCGAAAGTACTCTTAGTTAGCGGATGATGGGCCTTGCCCAGTCTGATTCAATGATGACGTCGGTATTAGCTGACGCTTTAAACACCTTTTGGAGGAGCCAGGATGAGCGAGCTGCTTGAGTTTTATGCAAGCGAGGCTATGACGTGCCCTCGAAGGGTTTACTTTCGTCTTAAGGGGTATAAGGAGAAGTGGCCCGAATTTGTGAGGGTAAGGCTTGAGCAAGGGGTCAACACCCATAATGTTCTTGGGGAGATACTTAAGAAAAGGTTCGGGTTCGAGCTTGAGAAGCACATAGTGTTAAAATCTCCCCGTCTGGGGCTTGAAATCCACGGGAGGATAGATGCATTCAGACGGTTCCCAATAGAGATAAAGGGAAAAACCTCCCTTCCAAGACTCCCCTATGAGTACCATCTGGCCCAGCTGAACGTTTATTTGCGGTGGGCGGAAAGTGAATACGGCTATTTGTATTACGTTAAGCTCCATGAAGAGCCAAAAAGAGTTTTGAAGGATGTGGACTTTTCAAGGTTTCCAGTAGTTAAGGGTAAGAACTTTAAGGCTTTTGAGGTACCCTATGACGAGAAGCTTTTCAAAGAGACCGTAAAGCAGTTCTACCTGATAAAAAAACATTATGAAAAAGGCATCCCCCCAGAGGGGTGGAGGGACTACACATGTAAGTTCTGTCCATACTATTATCTCTGTTCTGGAAATGGCTCTAATCCTTAGCTTTCCACTTAAGGTCGTTTTCTATGACTGCCTCTATGAGGCCTCGGTTGTAGAGCTCCGCGATGATTGCCCTTACCGGGACTTGGTTCAAAGCTAGTACTTGAGGAGTTATTTTTGCTTCAAACTCCTTTGCGAGCGCATAGCTGAGCTCACTTATACTCTTTGGCTCTTTTAACAGCTCTAGAACCTTTCTCTCCCCTTCTTCTACTCTTTGAATGTTGAGTTCAAGCAGTCTTAGGGCTTCTTCCCCCTTTACAGCCCTTCCGTGGGAGGGGATAAGGAGGATACCTTCTTCTGCATAGCCGATTAATTTTCTTATGGATTCTTTGAAAAGCTCCGGCTCAACCAGATACGGCAAGCCCACTGACTGAATAACCTTCTCACCAAAAAAGCCGTCTCCCGCATATAAAACGCCGTTTTCCTCATCCAGAAAGCCCGTCATCCCCGGCGAATGCCCTGAAAGCTCTATCGCTTTCAACCCAAAGAGCTCATCATCCCAGTCAAAAACCCCATGGGCTTTGACTTCTTCCGGAAACTGATAAACCAAAAACCCCTTTGGTGCCTTTGAGCCAAACGTCAAAAGCTCCCTGTTGAGGGGGCTTTCAGCTATTGAGAATTCGTATCTGTGGATGAATAGGGGTTTTTCGAGCTTTGGTGCTACAGCAATATGGTCTGCATGTCCATGGGTTGAGAGAATGTAATCAATCTCGAGGTTTATTTTTCTCAGCTCCCGTCTGAGCTCTTTATGTCTTTTGCTCCCGTTTCCGGGGTCAACAATAACAACTTTTTCCCCGGCTTTTATCATTGTTGAAGGGCTCCCGGGGTAGAGATAGAGGTTTTCTCCAAGTTTCTCAAGAGCCATAAAATCACCTCAGCTTTTCCAGCTCATCAACAAGCTCCTTAAAATACGGGTAGAATTCACTCCTCTTCAAATACTTCAAAGCTCCCCAAAACTCATCCAGACCTTTTGACCCGGCTTTTTTGTATTCCCACGCCTGGAGAACCATTTCAAGCTTGTCTGCAAACTTGACGAGCCTTCCTTCCGGGCTTGTCTCCTCTTCGTACTCTTGGAAGAGCTTGAAGTACTCAACCCTTTCAACGCCGAGGATGTCCATCATGGCCTTTCTCTCGGCTTTCTTTTTGTCCACATATTTTTGTGCCTCAAGGGGCAGGTCGGTAATCCTCGCCTCGGCAAGGTCGTGAAGAAGGGCTATCTTCAGTGCCTTCTCAACGTTTATTTCCACTCCTCTCTTCTTTAGCTCGTCCCCTAAAAAGAGGGTTATAAAAGCCACCCTGAAGGCATGCTCTGCAACGCTCTCTGGATTTTGAACTCCTCTGAGCAGCCACCCCATTCTTGGAAGCTTTTTTAGCTTCCCAGCCTCCACAAAGAGGTTTAGCATTTTCATTCCTCCGTCACATAGAGGATTCTTTCTGTTTCAATGGCTTTAGCTATTATCCCATCTCCCAGGAACCTTCCATAAACTTTAACGGTCTCTCCCCTGCCTATGTTGGGAGTTCCGGAGAATTCTATTTTTAAGCCAGAAATGTGAAAAGTTGCCCTGTAGCTGGGCAGTTCCATAGGCAGGAACTCTATTTTTGGCTTGTCCTCTATAACCCCTTCTATTACTACATTTTTTCCTCTGAAGTTGCCGCTTTTGAGCTCGTCAATTGTGAGAACGTAATAGTAGTTGTGACCGAGCTTGATTTTCTTCACTCCCATCACCCTTATAACCTCACTATCGTGAAAATATTTGGGTGTGTGAGATGATAAAGGTTGCGATTATCGGTGCTGAAAACGTTGGTAAATCCACGCTCATGAATGCCCTCTTGGGGAGAAAAATATCTGAAACACAGCCTATCCCGGGTACCACAAAAGGGGTCATCAAGAGGGCTTTTGGAACCGTTAAGATTCCCAAAACAATGAAGAACCCATTTGGGGGCGCTGACGAGCTGGTCTTAATTGATACTGCCGGACTGTATGATCCGCAGCACGAGCTTAGGGGGAAGGTTTTGAGTGAGGAGAAATTCAAGGAGCTCTTTAATGAAATCGTCTCAGCGGACATAGTTATTCATATGATAGATGCCCAATATGGCCTTCACAGGGGAATGGAAAAGCTACATCATCTGCTAAAGTTCAGATATGATAAGCCGATAATAGTTGTTGTCAATAAGATAGACCTTGTGCCAAGAGAAAAGGCAGAGGAGCTTAGAGAAATCATCAAGAAGAGACTTGAGCAAGAGCCAATACTGCTATCATTGGTTACCTATGAGGGATTTAACGAACTTTTAGAAAAGCTGGCGTATTACGCTCAGTACGCCAGGAGGTCTTGATTAACTTTAAAATTCCCCTAATGCTTAGCATTTCATCCAAAATAGCGTATTCATTTGCAAGTTCTTCTGCAAGTTCTCTGGGGAAGCCGTTCTTGATCAACGTTTTCTTAAACTTTCTTTTTGCCCTCTTAACGGCCCTTTTCATCCCCGCCAGCTGCCACAGTGTTTTTGGAATTATCATGAGCAGTCGAAGGAAGGAAAAAAAGAGCGAAAACATCAGAGCTCCTCCTCAAACTCCTCCTCTTCCTCTATCTCTATCTTCTTTTTCTTTCCGATGTTCCCGAGGTCTTTGAGGCCTTCAAGCTTACCCATTCTCTCTTTCATAAACGCTGCAACAAGGGTCTTTATGATATTCATGCTTTCCATGTACTCTTTTGTAAGTTCAAATGCCTTATCCGGATCCATCCCAGCTCCTACAAGCTCTTTGTAAAAGTTTGCAACATTTTTGCCGAACTTCTCTGCCTTTTCTGGGTCATAGACGTCGTTTAGGAGCTCCTTTATTGGTCCAAAAATTGAGTCCATTATTTTTGGTAAGTGTTCTGAAACAGTTCCAAGCACCTGTTGAAGTTCCTTAATTTCCTCCTCATCTCCTTTGCCCTTCTGGTATGTCTTGAGCATCTCCTCAAGCATTTCGATCTTCTTCTCGATGAGCTCCATGTCCTCTTTGCTCTTAGCCTCCTTGAGTTCTCTTGTGAGCTCTCTGATCGTCTCTTCTATGAATTTCTTTGCCCCTGTTTCGCTTTCCATGGCTTCTTCAATTTTTTTCCTTATCTCTTCACCAAATTTCTCATCAAATTCCATTTCAATCACCTCAATAATTATTCTGTTTGGTCAAACTTAATTGGGATTCCGATCAAATCAAACCACTTATTGAGCACTTCCTTTCTGAGTGCATAGGCTTTCCCCTTCTCACCATCAACTTCTTCAACAACGTTAAGCTCAATTAAGTGATGTATCTTTTCTCTGACGGTGTTTCGTGAAGCTTTGCCCCTTCTTCTTTTTAGCTCTTGAGTGATCTGGCTTATGTTCGCGCTTCTCAAATCAAAGAGAATTCGCACGATTTCCCTTGCTATGGGGTCATGCCTTATCTCCGGCACGACTACGTCTATTCCTAATCCTCCATATTGCGCATAGATATTAATGAGACGGAGATAATTTTCTGCCAGCCTTGAGACTAATTCAAAGCTTGCCATCAATTCGTTTAGGGCTTTTCTTAAGGTTTTGACTTCCTCTGAGAGCTTCTCGATATCCTGGTCTTCTGCCATCTTCATCCCACTACCATATATTGTTGATCAAACCATATAGGGCTTCTGATTAGAAATGATCACCACAATTACGAAGTAAACTTCTAATGTTTGTTGGAGTTTTGAGATGATAAACTTTTTGTTGTCAGAGGACTCTCCTTTGGAAGTTTACTGCCTCATACCTCGCATACTCTTTCTGAACTTCAGGCTTCCTTTCTCTATCCCAAAACCTTCTCAAACCTTCGAAACCAAACATTTCGCATCACCAATAATTAATAAAATGTTCAAACTACAAGGGGATACCGGTCAAAAATGGACGTTTCAAATATCTTACAACCGCTGTGGAAATTTTACAGATTACTCCCAGGTTTTGTCACCTATGAAGAACAATAAAGATGATAATTCGAAAAAGTTATATATAACTTATACAAAGTTTAATTTGGTGATTTACCCATGCGAAGATTAACTACGATCTTCATATTGGGTTTAGTTTTTTTTGGTTTTGTGATTAGTGCCAGCAACAATATACAACCTGGACCTGTGGTGGTTTTGAAAATTGAAAATTCTACAGGAGCGCACGTTTTTGTTAAGGCGTTATATCCCGAAGGATTGAGAGAGGTTGGACATTACGAAGCAGAAGGAGAGGAAATTTATATCGATTTAAGAGATTTAAAGAGAGCCTGGGATGACTATACCAAACAGCAGGGACTTGGGAGTGAATCACTTTTGGTGATTACTGTTGTAAAAAGAGGTAATGTTGCTGTTCAAGGAGTGCCATTAAAATGGGAAGTGCCAGTTTCTAAAATTACAATAATTCCCAAGTTTAAACCCTTAAAGTCCTCTAGTTCTTATCAGATAACCTCAAGTAAGGATATTCAACCACTGGCTGGATATTATGAGTGGCTTGACGACTCAGAAGATAAAGACATTCGAGCGGTTGTTGCAGAAGTGATGAATTTGGATTCATACAGCTGGGGACACTTGCTTTACTACTATGCTGCAGCTTCGAGGATAGGATTTGGGATGTACGTGTTTACAAGCAGTGAATGGTCTCAGATAGGATACCATTATATTTATGATGTGTCAGGGGACAACTTCAAAAAAGTTTACTTTGATGGTGTGCAGAATGGGTATATCTGGATGACATTTACATATCGCTATGAGCGATGGGGTATTCATATTGATGGACAAACTTTCTATGAGGAATACGTTTATATTAAAAGTTTTGATCCAAGTTCATTAGATGGAGCCAACTACAAACCATCAGATGTCAAGCCCCTTCCTATAGACAATTGGGAGACAATAGCATATAGATACTCCTCTTCTTACAGAACTCCTTACTACACATACACTGTGAGTGGAAGCAGTTACTCTTCATCAGGGGTTGATGCCTTGGGATTTATTGATTATCTGGTGATGATAGGGAAGATTACAGGAACGGCTGCTCAAGCTGCAACCCTGGCGGGCTTGTTTATTGATGTTAGCTATGAGGAAATAAGTAATCAGGCATATCTTGTGGATTTTGAGGTATATGGAGAGAGTGGGACTTGGCACACTGTGAAGAAAGGAGAAGCAACAGCGAACGTTAACAATATGAATACAGTACCGATCTTTGCATTCAAAATTCTAAGTGGTTAATCTTTCTATTTTCTTATTTTCTAAAAAAGAGGAATAAAGTTTTAGCACTCACATATTTTCACAAAAACCTTTCTCCGCCTTGGTCCATCTAGTTCGGCAAAGATCACGCTCTGCCATGTCCCAAGTAAGAGTTTTCCATCTTTTATTGGGATTGCAAGGCTTGGGCTTAGAAGGATGCTCCTCAGATGAGAGTGAGCGTTGCTGTCTATCCTGTCGTGTCTGTAGCCTTTTCCCTTAGGCACAAGACTTTGGAGAAATTCCCTAACGTCCTCAAGCAGGCCGCTTTCGTTCTCGTTTATGAAGAGGGCTGTTGTAGTATGCCGAGTAAAAATTACGGCTATCCCTTCTTTTATCCCGCTTTCCCTTATCTTCTCGTTTACCAAAGGAGTGATATCAATAAGTTCAAACTCCTTCCTTGTTGGAATATCAATC
>LGET01000089.1 GCA_001507935.1 Thermococcales archaeon 44_46 | reverse complement strand
CAGAATTCATTCTAGTTTTGGTGATCCGCCTGGTGATGTTACTGAATGGCTTCAGGAGGTGATGCCCCAGTTATCCTAACAGTATCCTTTCATTAAGATGAAGCCCCGAGAGAATATTGATGACATGCAAAATATGCGGATATGAATCGGAAGAGATTAGTAAATCAATCGGAGTCTGCGTCAACTGTCTACGAAAAAATCCCAAAGAAGCATTAAAAATAGCACATAAATCCCATCAAAAATGGCGGAAGCTCATAGGGTTGCCTCTTAAGCCCCCGAAAGAAGGTATTAAATGCTCAATCTGCGTAAATGAGTGTAAAATTCCAGAGGGAAGCTCTGGTTACTGCGGAATAATATGGAACAAAAGAGGGAGGCTAATCCCTATAACCGGAAGCTTTGATAGAGCATACCTCCACTGGTACCTTGATCCTCATCCAACAAACTGTGTCGCAGGGCCAGTTTGTCCGGAAAAAGAACATAGAGGATTTTACAACCTAGCGGTCTTCTTCGCTGGATGCAACTTAGATTGTCTTTTCTGCCAGAACATAGAACATAAATACATGATAAAAAACGGGAGCATAGATCCCTTTGAGGGAATTCTCATAGGCTCAAAAGAGCTGGCAGATATAGCAATGAGAAGTAGGGTCTCATGTGTGTGTTATTTTGGCGGTGACCCTACTCCACACAGTCCCTATGCAATAAAAACCTCAAGAGAAGTTATTAAAAGGGCTGAAAAAATTGGAACAACAAAGAGAATTTGCTGGGAAACAAATGGTCTCGAAAATCCAAACATGATGCGGGAGATGGCAAGGTTAAGCTTGAAAAGCGGAGGGATAGTGAAAATTGACTGGAAAGCCTATACTCCAAGTGTCTACGAAGCTCTAACAGGAATCAACGGAGAAAAAGCCCTTCAAAGGATAAAAGAGAACGTAGCACTCATAACTTCAATGGACAATAGAAAAGAGCCTCCCTTACTAGTTATAAGCACTCTTGTTGTGCCCCATTACATAGATGAGGAAGAGGTCGGTGGAATAGCGAGGTATCTTGCCCAGCTGGATCCGGATATACCTTACATCCTTCTGGCATTTGCTCCTCAACATCTAATGCACGATATTCCAAATACCAGCAAAAAACAAATGGAAAATGTGTACAATGCGGCCAAAAAAGAAGGATTAAAACGAGTCTTCGTCGGAAATATCTGGCTCCTTAGATGACTCCACTTTTGGAACTTCATTTCCCTGTGCAAGGATTATTAGCTCTCTCCCTTCAACAAGCATCTGGGCTACCTTTTTTCTTGCAGAACTTAGAGCCCTCCAAACCGTGCCTCTAGAGACCCCCATCCTCTGCCCAGCTTCCTCCTGCGTTAAGCCCTCGTAGTCCACAAGTCTCAGCGCTTCAAATTCCTCATAAGTCATAAAAATCGGAGGTTGTGGAGGGCCAAAAGGGGGCTTGGCAGGATAAAAATGTCTAACCTCAGGTATGAACCCTATAAACCTCATTTTTCGCCTTCTTCCTCTTCCCCACCCCATTCCTCGCGGCATTTTAACACCTATCTTAAAGTCGGGTTTTTCCTTTTTAGAGTTTTCGTGCAGGACAATATCAATAAAGCTCTCCAATATTATTTTCTTCTTTGAGCTCTTGTTCCTTCTTTTCCACCAACTTCTCCATCCATTTAGAATAAACTCTAAGAAGGATGTACACCAAAATAATTGAGACAACAATCCCAACAAGAGATTTATCCGTAACGGGCCTACTCGGTATATAGGGCATCTCCTATCATTTTCACATAAGGGGCTTTTATATTTAAGTTTTTGGATGAGGATACTCAGCTCCGGCGTGTTTATAAACCCTCCCATCCAAGAACATTGTGATGTACCTGCGTAAAGACATTATCCAGCCGAGGGTTTATCAGGAGGTAATCTACGCAAAGTGCAAAGACAGAAACAGCTTAGTTGTCCTGCCGACTGGTTTAGGTAAAACGCTGATAGCCCAGATGATTGCCGACTACAGGCTTTCTAAATATGGGGGCAAGGTTTTAATGCTGGCTCCAACAAAGCCCCTAGCATTACAGCATAGAGAAAGCTTTTTGAGGCTTTTTAACCTCCCTGAGGAGAAGATAAACACTCTAACAGGTGAGATACCGCCCGAGAAGAGGGAGGAAATATGGAAGAAAAGCGTTATCATTACCGCTACTCCTCAAACGATAGAAAATGATCTCGTTGTTGGGAGGATTAGCCTTGAAGATGTTGTCCTGCTCGTTTTTGATGAAGCACATAGAGCTGTGGGGAACTATGCTTACGTTTA
Source organism: Thermococcales archaeon 44_46 (assembly GCA_001507935.1). Lineage (GTDB taxonomy): Archaea > Methanobacteriota_B > Thermococci > Thermococcales > Thermococcaceae > Thermococcus_A. The sequence continues at coordinate 4,266 of LGET01000089.1, read as the reverse complement.
CATAGCCAAGGAATACATGAGACAGGCAAAGCATCCCCTAATTTTGGGTCTTACGGCTTCTCCCGGGAGTGATGAGGCAAAGATTCGTGAGATTGTTAAGAACCTCTTTATAGAGCACATTGAGGTCAGAACCGAGAACTCTCCCGATGTTAAACCTTACGTCCAAAGGATAAAGTTTGAATGGGTTAGGGTTGAGCTGCCGGAGATTTACAAAGAAGTTAGAAAAATTCTAAGGGAAATGCTCAAAGATTCGTTGAAACCTTTGGCTGAGGCAGGGCTTATCGAGAGCGCTTCTCCAGATGTTCCGAAAAAAGAAATTCTCAAAGCAGGGCAGATAATAAACGCCGAGATGGCAAAGGGCAACTATGATGTAGGAAAACTCATGTTTTACCAGGCAAAAGCCCTGAAGCTCCACCATGCAATAGAACTCCTTGAAACTCAGGGTTTATCAGCTTTGAGGGCTTACCTTAAGAAACTATATGAAGAGGCCAAGAGGGGAAAAGCGAAATCAACAAAAGAGCTGATGCAGGATCAAAGAATGAAGAAAGCAATAGCCCTTCTCGTTCAGGCAAAGGAGCTCAGGCTCGACCATCCAAAGCTCGATAAGATGAAAGAACTTATTAAAGAGCAATTGAGCAAAAAGCCTGCCTCAAAGATAATCGTCTTTACAAATTACAGGGAAACTGCAAAAAAGATCGTAAAGGAGCTCCTTCAAGAGCAAATAAAGAGCATGCGTTTCGTGGGGCAGGCTAATAAAGAAAATGACAAAGGTTTAAGCCAGAAGAAGCAAAAGCAGATTTTGGACCTCTTCTCTCAGGGAGAATTCAACGTTCTCGTTGCCACAAGCGTTGGGGAAGAAGGTCTGGATGTTCCCGAGGTAGATTTGGTTATCTTCTATGAGCCGGTTCCCTCCGCTATAAGAAGCATCCAGAGAAGGGGAAGAACCGGAAGGCATAAGCCCGGAAGAGTTGTCATCTTTATGGCAAAGGGTACAAGAGATGAAGCTTACTACTGGAGTTCCCGCAATAAGGAGAAGCAGATGATCTCTCTCTTAAAGAAGGTGGAGGATATGGTTAAAAAAGAAAAACAAGCCTCTCTCTTAGGTTTTGTAAAGCCGAAGGAGAAGGAGGAAAAAGCTGAGGAAGTTGTCGAAAAGGGGGAAGAGCCAGAGAAAGATGTGTATGAAAAGCTTCCTATAAAGCCTATTTTTGTGAAAAAGCCGAAAGGGATTGTAGTTTATGTTGATTCACGCGAGCTTAAGAGCCAGGTTCCAAAATTGCTGAAAGAACTTGGCGCCCATTTAGAAGTCAAAACCCTCGATGTTGGGGATTACATAGTGAGTGAGGATGTGGCTATAGAGAGAAAAGCCGCTAATGATTTTATCCAGTCAATAATAGATGGCAGGCTTTTTGATCAGGCAAAGCGTTTAAAAGAGGCCTATCCCAGACCGGTCATTATTATCGAAGGAGAGCTCTACGGAATTAGGAACGTGCACCCAAATGCTATTAGAGGTGCCTTGGCTGCTTTAACTGTAGACTGGGAGATCCCAGTCCTTTTTGCTAAAGACCCAAGTGAAGTTGCCAGTTACATTTACCTCATAGCCAAGCGGGAACAGGAGGAGAGAAAGAAGGAAGTGGCCATTAGAAGTGAGAAGAAGGTCCTAACATTAGCTGAAAGGCAGAGGTTGATTGTTGAGGGGCTGCCCTATGTGTCAGCAACCTTAGCAAGAAGGCTCCTTAAACATTTCGGGAACGTGGAGAGGGTTTTCACGGCAAAAGAGAGCGAATTAATGCAGGTGGAAGGAATTGGAGAAAAAATCGCCAGAGAGATAAGAAAAGTCATAACAGCACCATACGAAGAAGAAAAATAGAACTCATGCATATATAAAGCAGATAGAACTTTCTGGACTCCCAAATGTGGGAATGGATGAGATAAAGGTGATAAAGCTTGGGGGAATCTTGAACGTGGGACAGGTAATAGGCAAAGTCTCCGTGAGTGAAACTGCTATCCTGCAAAAAGAATACGACCGCATATTTGAGCAAATAAAAAAAGATAAAATAGTGAACATAGTCGTTGGGTTTGATAAGTATTTGACTCTCTTGGGAGACAAAAAAGACATTCTTAGTGCCCTGCATGACGTTCTAAAGTACGTGGGGAATGAGAAGAGGATAGCCTTCTACTTCGTAGACAGAGATTTGTTGGAGCTTTCCATACCCATGACTCTTCCAATACTGGAAGAAGGATTCACTAGAGTTGTTAGAATTGAAGGGAATCATAGAAACCCAAAATTCACTATTCTAAAGTCTTTGGGATTTTAGTGTGCCCCGGAGGAGCGAAGGGGAGTCACAGCTCGCCCCTCGCTCATCCCCCGCGGTTTCTCCGGGGCATTAGTATTTAGCAGGGAAAAATCAAAAGCTTTCCCATAACCGGGAGGAATAAATGTCCCAAGACTTCATACCCATGGCTCATGAAAAAGGTTATATAGGGCTTCTTCTCTAAAATAAAGTGGTGATAGCTATGAAAATTATTGAACTGGATATAAAATTGCCCTATGATGCAAGAGGAAAAGTTTTGAGTAAAATTTTGAGTGAAGTTAGGGGAAAAATTAAGGACATACACTTCTTGCCCCCCACATGCAAGGGTGTTAGTGAAATAAGAATGGAAGTTGCAGAAGAAAACGTTCAAAAGCTTCTCGAAGATCTCAAAAAGATAATAAAAGATGGAAAAATAAGCTTCAAGATACTGAGCGAGGCTTAGCGCCTAAGTAGTGATGTAACTCCGCCAGCAGCAAATACCAGCAGCTGGAATGCTTTGTACGCCTCGATGATGTCTCTTGCTTCAAACTCTACTGTTTTTCCGTCTATTCTTCTTGCCCCGGGGAGAAGTTCTCCGGCGTCCGCCATGCCACTGTTGTTGAAGGTTAGTTTCACCCTAACCGGATAGTCAAGTTTTAGGGGCTTTGTTTCCCCGTTTTTGTATTTTTCAACAGCTCTGAAAACGGCGTTCTCAAGTTCTTTCTTAATTTTCTTCATGCTTGGGCTTATAGTGGAATACCTTGAGAATGCCTCTTTGAATGCCACTCTCTCAGCCCAGGGAGTGAATTTCTCCACGTCGTCTTCAAGAAGTTTCTTGTCTCCTCCAACAAGGATTACCGGAATGTTGAAATGTCCCACAGCAAAACCGTTTAGGAGAAATTCGCTAACTTCAATGCCGTTTAACTCAAGTTTTCCAACGTTTGCACCGCTGTAAGTGTGGTCAAAGATTGCATAAGGTGTTCCCGCCTTTGCGTGATAGCCAAGGAAAAGGGCAACGTCACAACCCTCAGCCCCGGCTACCATTGCCATTGGCCTTGGATAGCCCCTAACGAGGTAAACGTATTCGGGAAGCTCCTCGGGAAGGAGGTTAACCATTGGGCCATGGCTGTCAGCTATAACCACTTCGTCAAACCCCGCCCTGTGAAGGGCATCCGCAGCGGTTAAAGTTATTTCCGTGGCTATTTTCCGAGCCTCGTTGTATAGAGCGCCTTTTTCTACCAGATGCTCCAGACTTACAACAAACGGCATCCCTTCTAAGTCCACAGATATGAAGGCACGCATGTTGGTCACCCATTAAAAATTCAATCGAAGGGTTAAAATAAGTTTCGCATCTTGCAGAAAAGATAAATAAAATGGATACAAAACAGGGAACAGGGAAACTAAATGAGCCAGGTAGTTGAGTTTCTAAAAATGGTTATGGGGATTATTGTGTTGCTCATTCTGACCTCCTTCCCGCCGTGAACGGCGAGGGTCCATTTTAGCTCCTCGCCAACGGCAGGGAGGTTTGAGGGGCTTCACTAAAACCCATTAGAGGAGGGCTTTTCAGCCCCTCGGGGAGGGTCTTCCCCCCATTACCCCTACCTCCTGCAAGAGCAGGAAGGCTCGGGGTTATCTTTTCAACTGCCTTTCTCAAAATGTTAAACGCTCCAACCAAGTCAGCGTTCATTACAACGCCCTCCCTGCGGCACTTGAATAAACCCCTAAAAATTCTACCATTAGAGTGGCGCTGGCCGCAGAGAGGGCAGGTTTGAGAAGTGAAAGCCTCATCAACAAGCACAACTTCAATACTATACTCTTCAGCAACTTCCTTTAGCCTTTGTATTACTGTATTAAACCTCCAAACGTGGGAGAGTATGAAGTTTTGCTTTTTACCTTTATCAGAGTTCCTCGCTATATCCTTTGGATAGCCAATTACAATTTTACTAACGCCTATCTCGTAAAGCCTTTCAAC
>LGET01000088.1 GCA_001507935.1 Thermococcales archaeon 44_46 | reverse complement strand
GCAAATTCTCCGTTTGCGACCTTTTCGTAGAAGTCCGGGATGTCCTTGAGGATGTAGCTCCTAATCTGCGTTGCTAAGAGCGTTCCTAGGCTGTAGGTCGGGAAGTAGCCAACGGTTCCGTGGGCCCAGTGGATATCCTGGAGAATTCCTTCCTTGTAGTTCTTTGGTCTTATGCCGAGAAGCCTTTCCATCTCATCGTTCCAGAGCTCGGGTAAATCCTTGGCCTTGACATCTTCGTTTACCATGAGCTTCTCAAGTTTGTACCTCAAGAGAATGTGGAAGTTGTATGTTACTTCGTCAGCCTCGACTCTTATGAAATCTGGCCTGACCATATTGAAATAGTTATAGAGGTCCTCTTCAGTGTATTTTGACATGAACGGGAGGTTTTCCCTGAGAATTGGATAAATCAATCCTGCAAATTCTCTGCTCCTTCCGATTATGTTTTCCCAGAACCTGCTCTGGCTTTCGTGGATGCCGAGAGAGACGCCTCCTGCTATGGGTGAGAACATGAACCTCTCATCTATTTGCAGCTCATAAAGGGCATGACCGAATTCGTGGACTACAGCTAGGAGAGTTCTCCTGAAGTCAAAGCCCTCGTATCTGGTTGTTATTCTCACATCGTGGATTCCAAAACTTGTCGTGAACGGGTGAGGTGATACATCCAAGCGCCCTCTTGTTCCAAGGGGGTATTCCAAAAGTTCGAGAACTTTCAAGTTGATTTTCTTCATGGTCTCAACATCGTACTCCTCTTTCTCCAGAGGATGCTCCTTAGGAACCCTGCCTTCTTCGAGTATTTTGTCAAGAATCGGCTTAAGATCTTTTTCGAGCTTTTCAAATATCGGGTCAAGGTCTCTCGTCCTCAGCCCTTCCTCGTAGAGGTCAAGGAGGGCATCGTAGGGATACTCCTCATAGCCGAGGTAATCTGCCGCTTTCTTCGCAAGCTCTATTATCTTGTCAAGCCACGGCTCAAACTTCTTGAAGTCATCCTTTTCTTTTGCCTCAGCCCATGCCATGGTCGCTTTGCTTCTGACCTCGCTTAACTCCCTAACGAACTCTGGAGGGAACGCCTTTGCTATTTTTATTTCCCTCTGCAGTACTCTAACAACTCCCCTTTCGTAATCGTTTAGCTCTTCCCCAGCTGCTTTTTCTACCAGCTCAACGAACTTTGGCTCCAGCATGAAGCTGTGCGATAAAACAGAGAGCTCTCCCTGGGCGGTGCTTCTTTCGGCTATTCCCATCTTGGGCATGTTTACCTCCATGTCCCATCCAAGGACGCTCTGAGCGTGTCCAATTGCCCATATCTTCTTATAGTGGGCTAGAATCTGTTTTATGGTCTCGTTTTGGAATATTTCCTCAACCATTTTTGTTCACCTATGTGTATCTAAGTTCACCACATTTTTAACTCTTTCGACATGCATCTTAACGCAAAAAACATGCTTGAAAATGCCAAAACTTTTTAGAAAACTATGAAAAGACATTGAGTGATGTAAAATGAAGGCGGTAATTCTGGCGGCAGGTCTTGGAACCAGAATGGGAAAACTCAGCGAGAAAACTCCTAAAGGGTTAATAAAAGTTGCTGGAAGGGAGATACTTTACAGAACAATGAAAATTCTCAAAGGGGAAGGAATTGATGAATTCGTGGTTGTTACCAACCCGTTATACAAAGAAAAGTTTGAGGAATTTTTAAGGAAAAATAACTTTAGATATCAGCTCGTGATTAATGATTCTCCCGAAAAGGGGAATGGATACAGCTTATATCTCGCCCGTCCATACGTCTCGGGCAGGTTTGTCGTAGTGATGAGCGACCACATCTATGAAGAAGCTTTCATAAGGGAAGCTCTGAAAGGTAATGGGCTTGTAGTTGATAGGGACGGGAAATTTGCAAACATAGATGAAGCAACAAAGGTAAAACTAGAAAACGGAAGGGTAGCAGATATTGGAAAAGCACTTGAAGAGTACGACGCCTTGGATACGGGATTTTTTGTTCTAGAGCCGGATATCTTTGAGATAATAGAAAAGCTGGTCAAAGAAAAAGAGGAGCTAGAGCTGGCCGAGATCGTTAAAGAGACTAAGCTGGAAGTCTTTGAGGTAAATGGGTTTTTCTGGATGGACGTTGATACGCCGGAAGACATCAAAAAAGCCAAGAAGTTCTTAATAAAGAACGCCATAAAAGGCAGCGGAGATGGCATTGTCTCGAGGTATCTGAACAGAAAGATATCCACAAGAATCAGTGAAGTTCTCGTCGATTATGTGGAACCAATCCATATGACGATTTTTTCTTTCGCTGTCGGAATAATTGCGGCTTTTATGGCCTTCATCAGTCCCCCTGTAGGAGGGTTATTATACCAGCTGAATTCAATTCTCGATGGAGTTGACGGGGAAATAGCAAGAGCTGCAATGAAAACAAGCAGGTTTGGAGGATATTTTGATTCAATCCTAGATAGATATATCGACTTTTTTGTGTTGCTGGGGCTTGCTCTCAACTTAAACCCCGACATATGGGGGTGGGTAGTGGTTTCCCTGGCTCTCTTTGGGTCTGCTATGGTAAGTTACTCAACAGAACGTTACAAAGGTGAATATTTTGTTGACATATATAAAGTAATTCCTCAGATGAAGTACCTATTCGGAAAGAGGGATGAAAGAATCTTCTTAACTATGATCCTCTGTCTAGTGGGCAAGATATCGTGGATTTTCATCATATTGGCGTTGATAACCCACCTTAGGGTGTTTGCTACGATTTATTTGGTGCAAAAAAGAGAAGATTCCTGAAGCAATCTATGAACAAAGACATACATTAATGGATTTTTACTCAACATGATGTCTTTGTGTGGATATTATTGTTTAATATTTTCCTTTTACACTTTCCTTTTTTGCAAACTGTTTTATTTTCCTCAAATTTTATAATTAGATAATGTGCAATTATATATTGAGGTGTTGCTTTATGTTTGGGTACATTGGGAAAATATTGAGAGTTAACTTAACAACAGGAGAAATAAAGACAGAAGAATTGAAGGAAGAAGACGCAAAGAACTTTATTGGTGGCAGAGGTCTCGCAACAAAGATTCTCTTGGAGGAAATAGACCCAAAAATTGATCCATTCAGCCCAGAAAACAAGCTAATCTTCGCCACGGGCCCCTTGACCGGGACAACCGCCCCAACCGGCGGTAGGTACATGGTGGTTACAAAGTCTCCACTAACTGGTTTTATAGCCTCAAGTAATTCTGGTGGCTTCTTTGGGCCAGAACTTAAAGCTGCTGGTTATGACTTCTTGATTATTGAAGGAAAGGCAGACCATCCAGTTTACATTAGCATAAAGGACGATGACGTGGAAATTAAAGACGCTTCCCACCTTTGGGGCAAGAGAGTTAGCGAAACAACTGACAAGCTCCTTGAAGAGTTCGGAGACAAGAAAGCGAGGGTTGCATGTATAGGCCCAGCTGGAGAGAAACTGGTAAGGTTTGCCAGCATAATGAACGATAAACACAGGGCTGCTGGTAGGAGTGGCGTTGGTGCTGTGATGGGAAGCAAGAACTTGAAGGCTGTTGTCGTTAGAGGAACAAAGAAAGTAGAAGTAGCGGACAAAGAAAAGTTCATGAGCGTCGTTAAGGAGAAAATAAAGAAGATAAAGGAGAACCCAATTACCGGTGGAGGGCTTCCAAACTATGGTACGGCCGTCTTGGTGAACATAATAAACGAAAACGGTCTTTATCCAACAAACAACTTCCAGACGGGAGTGTTCCCATATGCATATGAGCAAAGCGGTGAAGCCTTAGCCGCTAAATACCTAGTAAGAAACCAGGCCTGCTTTGCATGTCCAATTGGGTGTGGAAGAGTCACATATCACCCTGCGGTAGGGGTTACGGAAGGCCCTGAATACGAGAGCATATGGGCTTTTGGAGCCGACTGTGGCATAAACGACCTGGCAAGCATAGTTATAGCGAACCACCTCTGTGATGAGCTGGGCCTTGACACTATTTCAACGGGAACAACAATTGCGGCGGCAATGGAGCTTTATGAGAAGGGCATTATAAAGCAGGAAGAGCTTGGAGATGCACCTCCACTGAGGTTTGGCAACACTGAGACCCTTCATTACTACATTGAGAAAATTGCAAAGAGGGAAGGCTTTGGTGACAAACTGGCTGAAGGAAGCTACCGCTTGGCTGAAAGTTATGGGCATCCAGAGTACTCAATGAGCGTTAAGAAGCAGGAGCTTCCAGCTTACGACCCGAGAGGTGCAGAAGGACATGGAATTAACTATGCAACCTCCAACAGAGGTGGATGTCACGTTAGGGGTTATATGATCAGCCCAGAAATCCTTGGTGTGCCCGTGAAGCTCGATCCACACGACGTAAGTGAAGAGAAAGCCAAGTGGGTTAAGATATTCCAAGACCTCACTGCAGTGATCGACTCTGCTGGGCTGTGTCTCTTCACGAGCTTCGCCCTAGGTGCGGAAGACTATGCAGACCTGCTCAATGCTGCCACCGGCTTTGACTTCACGGCTGATGAGTGGCTCAAGGCAGGAGAGAGAGTATGGAACATCGAGAGAATCTTCAACCTTAAAGCCGGCTTAATCCCAGAAAAAGACGATACCCTACCCAAGAGGTTCTTAGAAGAGCCGATGCCAGAAGGACCGAACAAAGGACACGTAGTGAGACTCCACGAGCTCCTTCCAAAATACTACAAGGCCAGAGGCTGGGACGAGAAGGGATACCCAACCGAGGAGAAGCTTAAGGAGCTTGGTCTGGATAAGTATTATTAACTTTTCTCTTCTCCATTTATTTTGGGTGAGGAAAATGGTCAAGGTAAAGGTTTTTGCTACACTCAGGAACATTGTTGGAAAGAACGAGCTCGAAGTTCAAGCCGATACTGTAGGAGAGCTTTTGGAAAAGCTCTACAGCGAATATCCCGAAATGAAAAAAGAGCTCGAAAAGGGAGCCGTTATCCTGGTTAACGGAAAAAACATCGAACACCTTGAGAAGCTTGATACCAAACTCAAGGACGGGGATGTGGTGAGCATATTCCCACCAGTGGGAGGCGGTTAAATGCACGAATTTCATTGGGACAATGCAAAAATTCTCCTCCCCAAAGCCCCGGATATGAAGTACCTCTACATTGAAATAACAAACCGCTGTAATCTAAGATGTGAGATGTGTTTTAAGCAGTATTGGGAAGATGAAGAGGGGGATATGGATTATGACCTATTCTTAAAAATTCTGGATGATGCAAAGGAGTTTCCTGACTTAAAGATGATCTATTTTGGGGGTATTGGCGAGCCTCTTGTGCATCCCCGTTTTATGGATATGGTGAGGGAGGTAAAAAAGAGAGGATATGCGGTGGGTATTTCAACAAACGGCTTTCTTCTTACGGATGAGCTGATTAAGGAGCTCGTGAAGCTCAGGGTCGATTTGATTTACATTTCACTTGACGCAATCCCCACGCAACCAACAAGATTGGGGCATATAATGCCCAGCGTTACAGTTGAACGGCTCAAAAAGTTCGCGGAGATGAAGAAACGGGAAAACACAGAAATTCCGCACGTTGGAGTTGAAGTGGTTTTGACAAAAGAGAACTACGCCCAGATGGCCGAGCTGGTGAGGTATCTCTCCAGGTTTAACGTAGATGCCCTGCTTTTCTCAAACTTAATGCCAATTACAGCGGAGCATGCAGAGATGGTAATTTATGACGGAAGCGTTGACATAGACAAGGCGCTTTCCAAGCTTTATCTACAAACATACCGCGGATTTCCAGTTAAAATTGCGGAATTTAAGCTTAGGACTGAAAGACACTGTGACTTTGTCGAAAACAATGTCGCCGTGGTTAGGTGGGACGGAGAAGTTGTGCCGTGTTATCGCTTCCTTCACACATATCCAGAGTACATTTTTGGAAGGCAGAAAAGAGTGGAACCTTATTCCTTTGGCAATGTAAAAGAAAAATCCTTAAAAGAAATATGGAGTAGTAGAGAATATATATGGTTCAGATTCATTGTTAGGAACTCTCTCTACCCATCGTGCACTGATTGTCCATTTGTTAACGCTTGTGACTATGCCAAGGGCTCGAAAATGGACTGCTGGGGAAACGTACCAAGCTGTGGAGATTGTCTGTGGGCGAGGAGAATAGTTCTCTGCCCTATTCCAAGAGAAGAACATGGAAAGTTCTGGTAGTGTTTCATTTAGCTTTGCAAGTTTTTGAAAATATGTTCATTGGTAATGTCCTCTTTCTTGATTTTATTTCATTGAGGTTCATAAATGTACTCAAAAGTCTTAAATAATTCTTTGATGTTAATTTTAATGCTATGTTACATCCGGAGGTGATAGGATGAGCGCCATTATGGACTTTATAAACTGGCTTGATGGCATGGTTTGGGGCCCCCCAATAATGGTTTTGCTGCTAGGCACTGGCCTGTTATTAACTTTGTATCTAAGGGGGATTCAGTTCAGGAGACTAATATGGGCAATAAAGTTTACCCTCTTTGAGGGAAGAAAGAAGCAGGGGGAGGGGGATATTACTCCCTTCCAAGCTTTAACAACAACTATCGCCGGAACGGTTGGTATAGGGAATATTGCAGGTGTTGCAACAGCAATAGCTGCTGGTGGACCTGGTGCTCTATTTTGGATGTGGATGACAGCATTAGTGGGAATGGCCACGAGATACTCAGAAGCCCTTTTAGGTGTGGCATTTAGAAGCAAACTG
>LGET01000087.1 GCA_001507935.1 Thermococcales archaeon 44_46 | reverse complement strand
ACCTTGGGAGAACAGTTTAGAAAACAAGTAGTACAAGCTGGAATAGTGGCTTTGCTGGTAGTTGGATTAATAGTCTACCTCCATTACAGAAAGGCAAGAATAGCTATTCCAGTAGTGCTTACAAGTTTAAGTGAAGTTATTGCAATTTTGGGAGTTGCTGCACTAATAAAATGGAATCTCGACCTGCCAAGTATAGCCGGTATAATAGCAGCTATAGGTACGGGAGTTGACCAGCAAATAGTCATAACAGATGAACTCCTGGGAGGAGCTAAAAAAGAAAAGATCACGAAGAGGAGCGGAGTACTGAAGAGGATGGGCAGGGCGTTCTTCGTTATCTGGGCATCAGCAACCACCACAATAGTTGCAATGAGCTTTCTATTCAAGTTCTTCGTGGGAGGTTTAAGGGGCTTTGCCTTCACCACAATACTTGGAGTGCTCATTGGAATATTGATAACAAGGCCAGCATATGCTGAAATAGCAAAAGTGCTCCTCAGTGAAGAGAGGTGAGACAAATGTTCATTGTAATAATGGGTGCCGGGAGGGTTGGATACCTCGTAGCTAAAATGCTGGAAAACGAAGGGCACGACGTCACAATAATTGACATAGACAAGGAGAGAGCCAAAGAGCTCTCCTTCCTTGTTAACGGCCTGGTAATCGAAGGAGATGCAACAGACCACAAGACCTTAGAAGAGGCTAACGTGAAGCAAGCAGACGCTTTTGCAGCATTAACTGGAAGAGATGACGCAAACATATTAGCCTGCATTCTTGCAAAGCACCTAAATCCCGAAATAAAGACCGTCCTCAGGATAAGCAAACCAAAAAATAAGGAAATCTTCGAGAAAGTTGAGGACCTGAAAAAGTACTTTGATGTAGTTATAAGCCCGGAGGAAATAGCAGCTAACTACATCTTCAGGAGTTTGACAACTCCAGGGTTCGATAGGGTTTTATTCCCCAGAGAAGGGGCAGAGCTCGTTAAGTTCTATTTGGAGGACGACAGCGAAATTTCAGAAAAAGCAGTGAAAGACTTGAACTTACCAAAGGACTCCCTTATAGTGGCAATATATGACGAAAAGGGCAACCTAATAATCCCCTCAGGAGATACGAAACTGCCTAAAAAGGGCGAAGTGGTTGTTTTTGCTAAAAACTCAGTCCTAAACGAAATCAAAAAGATCTTTGAACAGAAGAAAAACAGTAAAGACCAGACTTGAAGTATGTTCAAAACTAATCTATGAATCCTTTTTATTGTTTTATCATTTATACAAAAATTTTCACCTTTTCTGTTCTATTTTGTGCACCTTTGAGCATAAATTATTTAAAGTATCCACTTAACACTCCTTTGTACTGGTTACTTTCATTAAATTCATTGGAGGGCTTCTCATGGAGACAATCATTAAAGAAATTGTGGATGCTGAAAAAAAAGCCGAAGAGAGGATTGAAAAAGCAAAAGAAGAAGCAAAGATGATAATAAACCGTGCAAAAGAAGAAGCCAAAAAAATTGAGGAAGAAATACTAAAAGAAGCCCAAGAGCAGGCGAATTCTCTTATCGAAGCAAAAAGATTGGAAGGTGAGCAGGAAGCAAAAAAGATTTCTGAAGAGGGCGAAAAAGAGCTTGAGGAGATAAGGATTAAGGCAACACAAAACTTCGAACAGGCAATTGAAGAAGCAATAAAGCTCATTAGAGGGAGATGAAAAATGTTCAAGCCAGAAGAGATGGTCAAGATAGAAGTGTTGAGTCTAAACAGATATAAGGATTCTATCTTGACTTATCTCCATGAGCAAGGCGTCCTAGAGATTCGGGAAATTGATGTAGATGTTGCCCAGAAAGACGCTCCAAATGAGTTCTATAGGAAGGCTGCGTCATATACCATTAGTCTTTCCCGCCTTATAGAGTTTTTGAAATTATATAAAAAACAGGAACAAGGCGGCATTAAAGGATTCATTTTTCCAGAATTAAAACCAAAGAGAAAATACAAATACAGAGGAATCGAGAACCTGATAAAGGAAATCGAGAGCTTTCTCGAAAATGCCGAGCCGGAAATAAAAAACATTGAGAGCAAGATATCTTCTTTAAATACTGAAATAGAAAGGCTAAAAACGGAAATAGAAACCTTAGAATTGCTCTCAGCATTGGACATTGAGATAGAATACCTCAAACCTACGAAAAGCGTTGAAATAGTTGTGGGGTTTGTTGAAAAAGACAAGTTTTTGCCTCTAATTGAAGAACTAAAAAAAGCTCTCGATAACAGAATAGCTTATGTTTCGAGAGATTTAAAGGGAAAAGTTTTTGTTGTAGTTGCCCTGTTGAATAGAGACTACGACAAAGCCAATCCAATTCTTGCGAAGTACTCATTTGAAAGAATTGAAGTCCCTGAAGTAAGAGGAAAGCCAAAAGAGGCTATAGCAGAGCTTCAAGAAGAAATCGCACGGCTCAATAAGGAACTGGAAGCAGCAGAAAAAGAGGCAAAATCTCTCGCTGAAAAGTATCACGATGAGTTGGTCTTCTACCAAGAACTCATGGAGAATGAAAGGGACAAAGCAAACATGTTAAGCAATTTAGTAAGAACAAACATGACTTTTGCTCTTACTGGGTGGCTGCCGAAAAAATATGTTCCTAAAATCGTTGAAGGCCTTAACAAAATATCTCACGGCAAAATCTACGTAAATATAAGGCCACCAACACCAGAGGAGCTCGATGAAATACCTGTAAAACTGAAGAATCCTAAATTCATTGAGCCCTTCGAAATGCTGACCGAAATGTTCGGTGTTCCAAAATACAATGAACTTGATCCAACACCAATACTGGCTTTCACGTATTCGTTTTTCTTTGGCTTCATGTTGACGGACTTTATGTATGGGCTAATAATAGCAATAGTCGCTGCGCTGCTTATAATGGGACACAAAAAGCTCAACGACGGTGTTTACAGGTTCTCCAATATTCTTCTCTGGAGTGCTCTCTTCACTATGGTGCTGGGAGTCCTCTTTGGCAGTTACTTTGGAGATGCTTTCCAGAGAGCAGGAATCAACGTGCCAGCAATGTTGGATCCAATGAGGGAAGCATTGATTGTCCTGGGACTGGCATTGGCAATTGGACTGCTTCACCTCTTTATCGGTTATACATTGGGATTCATAGTTAAAGTAAAGAACAAAGAAACCGTTAGCGCAGTGTTAGAGCAGCTTCCATGGATGCTCATAATTTTGGGGGTGGTATTCCTTGCGCTTTCAATGGCAGGATTCACGAGTACCCTACTGGGAGAGGTCTTTTTAGTGCCGGGTGTTGCTCTCTTCGTAATCTCAGAGTTCAAGAGTGACCTTCCAGTCCTTATGAGACTATTGATGACAATCTCAGACTTCTTTGGCTTCATCGGTAACTGGCTGAGCTACGCTAGGCTAATGGCATTAGCATTGGCAACGGCAGGAATAGCGATGGTAATAAACATAATAGTGGCAATGATATGGGGTATTAAAATAGGTCCGGTGCCTTTGGGCATAGTGATCGGTCTTGTAGTGTTTGTCGGGGGACACATCTTTTCAACTGCAATAAACGCTCTTGGAGCGTTTGTTCACGCTTTACGTTTGCATTATGTTGAATTTTTTGGAACGTTTTATTCAGGAGATGGTAAGAGGTTTGAACCCTTTAAAGCTAAAAGAGAAGTATCCGAACTTGAATTAGAGATTTAGGAGGTGTAAGGAAAATGGAGCCAATAGTTTACGTTGCATTGGGTGCCGCACTTGCGGCAGGTATAGCTGGAGCAGCCTCTTCATTTGGTGTTGGAATTGCTGGAGCTGCAGCAGCAGGAGCAGTTGCAGAGGATGAAAAGAACTTTAGAAACGCGCTTGTGTTACAAGGTCTCCCAATGACTCAGAGTATCTATGGGTTAATAACCCTGTTCCTAATTGCTCTCGTGTCAGGTATACTTGGAGGAGGATTTAAGTTCGCCGAAACTACCACAGAAAACATCATTAAAGCAGCCATTCTTTTGGGAGCAGGTTTAACCGTTGGATTAACCGGCCTCTCAGCAATTCCCCAGGGTATAATAGCTTCAGCTGGAATTGGAGCAGTTTCAAAGAACCCCAAGACATTTACCCAAGCGATTATATTTGCCGCTATGGCCGAGACAATGGCAATCTTTGGTCTCGTTGGGGCTTTGATCCTCATAATTACGGGAGTTGGCTTCTGAGCCTTCTCCCTATTATTACCAGGAGGAATCCTCAATGGAAGGAGCAAAGCTAATTATCGAAGAGATCAACAGGGAGGCAGAGCTGAAAATAAAGTACATCTTAGAAGAGGCAGAAAAGACTGCAGAAGAGCTTAGAAAAGAGGCCGAAAAAAGAGCAAAGGCCAAAGCCGAATGGATACTTAGAAAAGCTCAAACACAGGCAGAGCTTGAGAAGCAGAGAATAATCGCCAATGCCAAGCTTGAAGTTAGAAGGAAGAAGCTTGCACTTCAGGAAGAGCTCATTAATGAGGTTTTAAAGGCACTAAAAGACAGATTAACTTCAATACCAGAAGGGGAGTACCTTGAAGTTCTCAAAGATTTGATAATCCAGGGAATCAGAGAACTTGGAGAAGAAAAAGTTGTCGTTGCTTCAAACAAAGAAACTCTCGCTTTGCTGGAAAAACACTTGGACGACATTAAGAAGGAGGCAAAAGAGAGGCTCGGAAAGGACATTGAAATAGGCATAGGAACACCGATAGAGACCATAGGGGGAGTAGTAATATACAACTCCGACGGAAGCATAAGAATAGATAACACGTTTGAAGCAAGGATGGAGAGATTCCAAAGTGATCTCCGCTCTAGAATAGCAAAAACCCTGTTTGGGTGAGGAAAGTGGAAGTAAGCACCATAACAGCAATTCTTGACACCAGTCTGGCGGTCATATTTACATGGGTAGCCTACAAAACAGGACAAATTTTGTGGAAGTACACTCCATATTCATACCCAAACGCCAGAATCAGAGCAATGGAGGCGAGGCTTTTCACAGAGCAGAAGTTCAACGAGTTAGCGGAATCAAAAACTCTAAACAACTTTATCATGAACCTTGAGGACAGCGATTACAAACCATACTTAACCTCTCTTCCGGTTTTGAACTCCGAAAGCATAGACAGGGCTCTTGACAGGGCTCTTGCTGATACATATGAGCTCTTCTATAGGATTCTCCCTAAGAGAAGCAGAGAGTTCTTTAAGCTTCTGCTTGAAGAATGGGACGTTAGGAACATAACTTCTTCTGTTAAAGCAAAGCTAAGGGGAGAAGTAGCTAGGGATTACATAAGCGAAATTGGCACAATGGTTGAAAAAGTGAAGGCCATTGCCGACGCAAAGAGCCTCGAAGAAATACTCGTTATACTGGAAGGCACAGAGTATGAGGAACCCTATCAAAAGCTTCTATTGAAGGAGATAACACCAGAGGAGTTTGAAACAGAACTTTACAAAAACCACTATCTGAAGCTCTCCAAATATGCAGCCACAAGAAAAGATGAGGAAAAGAAAATTTTGCAGGAGTTTGTGAAGCTAAAAATCGACAAGATAAACCTAAGCACGATACTTAGGGGAAAAGCTCATGGGCTAGGGGCAGATAAGCTTAGAGATTCTCTGATACCCGGTGGTAAGGTCAAGAGAAAGACTCTCGAAGCTCTTGCAAACATGGAAGATGTCGAGATGGTTCTGGCAGAGTTAGACTCCACAGAGTACTCGGGGATAATAAGGGAGCACAGAGAAGAGATACTGGAGGATATTTCGGCATTTGAAAAGGCATTTGATAGGTACATACTTCAAAGAATGGCGGAGCTGACGAGGTTCTATCCTCTAAGCATTGCAGTGCCATTGAACTACATCCTCCAAAAAGAAAGCGAAATACGGAAGCTCAAAGCCGTAACAAAGCTAATAGAGGACGGGGCAAAGCCAGAAATCATAAAGAGAGTAGTAGGTGAACTGCCATGAAAATAGTGGTTCTTGGAGATAAGGATACCACACTTGGCTTTAGGCTTGCAGGAGTTCACGAGGCGTATTCGTTTGAAGAAACTATTCAGGAGTTAGAAAGAGCAAAAAACAAGTTAAAAGAGCTCGTAGAAAGGGAAGATATTGGTGTAATTCTGATAACTGAACGGCTAGCTCAAAAAATCGAAATTCCTGATGTGACGTTCCCGATAATCCTTCAAATTCCTGATAAGTATGGGTCACTCTATGGTGAGGAACAATTGAGGGAAATCGTTAGAAAAGCCATAGGTGTAGAGATAAAGAGGTGAAAAACATGGGAAGGATAATTAGAGTTACCGGACCACTGGTCGTAGCTGATGAAATGAGAGGCTCGAGAATGTATGAGGTCGTTAGAGTTGGGGAACTTGGGCTTATTGGAGAGATAATTAGATTGGAAGGAGACAAGGCTGTTATTCAGGTTTATGAGGAAACTGCAGGTGTTAAGCCCGGCGAACCCGTTGTCGGAACTGGAGCCTCTTTGAGCGTTGAGCTTGGTCCAGGGTTGTTAACTTCAATCTATGATGGAATACAGAGACCTCTCGAAATCTTGAGAGAGAAAAGCGGAGACTTTATTGGAAGAGGAATTACAGCTCCAGCATTGCCGAGGGACAAAAAGTGGCACTTCACACCAAAGGTAAAGGTAGGCGATAAAGTCGTCAGCGGAGACATAATTGGTGTTGTCCCCGAAACGAGCATTATAGAGCACAAAATAATGGTTCCACCCGGAATTGAGGGTGAGATTGTAGAGATTGCTGAAGA
>LGET01000086.1 GCA_001507935.1 Thermococcales archaeon 44_46 | reverse complement strand
CAGAATTCATTCTAGTTTTGGTGATCCGCCTGGTGATGTTACTGAATGGCTTCAGGAGGTGATGCCCCAGTTATCCTAACAGTATCCTTAAGCATAAGTCTAATTAAGGGGAGAAGCAAATGAGGGTTGGGGTGAAAAAATGAAGCTAATCAATGTATCAAGAACGGTCATGGAGCAGGTTTTAGGAGTTGAGATGGGAGAAGAAATTTTAATAGTAACCAATCCCGGAGAGCCCCTTGAAATCTCTTTAAGCCTCTTTGAAGCTGCCAGGGAGTTCGAGGCAAAGCCAGCAATAATAGTGCAGAGCCCAAAAGGAACTCTAGACTATGCAGAGAGAGCCGTTATAGAGGCCATAAAATCAGAGCCGGATATTGTGGTATCCATAAGTGAAAAAAAGCTTGGAAAAGATCCTTACGGTATTAATATTGGATATATCGGAAGGGACAATAAAAAATATACCCATATTTTTGAGAAACTGCTGAGGGGAGACAAAAGGATAAGAGCCTTCTGGAGTCCCGGGATAACTAAGGAAATGTACCTCCGCAGTGTTCCAATAGATTATGAAAAGCTTAGAGAAGAAGCAGAGATACTGGCTGAGGTTCTGGAAAGAGGGAAAGAGGTCCACATAACAAGCGAAAAGGGAACAGACCTGTGGATAAACATTGAAGGCAGAAGGCCACTAAAAGATGATGGAGACTTTAGAAAGCCCGGAAAAGGCGGAAATCTTCCCGCAGGGGAAGTTTTTATCTCTCCAGCAGTTGGAAAAAGCGAAGGTGTGATAGTTTTTGATGGAACTTTAGGTCTCGGAGGAGAAAGCATCATACCAAAAGAACCGGTCAGGGTTTATGTTGAGAACGGGCTCGTCACAAAGGTCGAAGGGGGAGAAGATGCAAAGAGGCTTGAAGAAGCTATAAGAAGAGCTGAAAAAATGGCACTTGAAATGGGGAAGGAAGAATATGCAAGAAACGCCTGGCATCTTGGAGAACTCGGTATAGGTCTTAACCCCAAAGCCCAGATGTCGGGGAAGCTTCTAGAAGATGAGAAGATCAGAAAAACAATCCACATAGCTATAGGAGCAAATTACGACAACGATGCTCCGGCTTTGAACCATTACGACTGTCTGGTCTGGTATCCAAGTGTAGAGGTTGACGGAGAGATCATTATGAAAAAGGGAGAATTCACAATACTCTGAGGTGATAGCATGGAAATTGGGGTTGTAGGAAAACCAAACGTGGGGAAGTCCACATTTTTCGCCGCTGCCACGCTTGTAGATGTGCAAATAGCGAATTATCCTTTCACAACAATAGAAGCCAACATAGGAGTTAGCTACGCAACCGCTGAACATCCGTGCAAAGAGCTTAACTGTACCCCAAATCCACAGAACTACCAGTACAAAAACGGAATCGCTCTCATTCCAATAAAGATGATAGACGTTGCTGGATTAGTGCCCGGAGCTCATGAAGGAAGGGGTTTGGGGAACAAGTTCCTGGACGACTTGAGGATGGCATCCGCTCTAATACACGTTATCGATGCAACTGGAAAAACAGACGCAGAGGGGCAGCCAACAGACTATCACGACCCGGTCGAGGACATAGAGTTCCTGGAGAAGGAAATAGACTACTGGATATACGGAATTCTAAGGAAAAACTGGGAAAAATTTGCAAAAAGAGTAAAAATGCAGGGTTTAAAGCTTTCCAAAGCAATAGCGGACCAGCTTGCTGGAATTGGAGTTAGCGAAGATGACGTACTCGATGCTATGCATAAAGCGAATTTAAACGACGACCCTACAAAATGGAGCGATGAGGATCTGTTTAACTTCGTGAGAGAGCTCAGAAAGATAAACAAGCCTATGATAATAGCCGCAAACAAAGCCGACGCTGCCGATGATGAGCAGATAAAGCGGTTAATCAGAGAAGGGGAGAAAAGAGGGTACATAGTAGTGCCGACATCAGCAGCTGCCGAGCTGACACTTAGAAAAGCCGCTAAAGCCGGGTACATCGACTACATCCCCGGCTCAGGAGACTTTAAGATTTTAAGACCTCTAAACGAAAAGCAGAAACAGGGACTGGAGCTCATTAAAGAGAAAGTGCTCAACAGGTTCGGCTCCACAGGAGTTCAAGAGGTGATAAACAGAGCAGTTTTTGAGCTCCTTCAGCTAATCCCTGTTTATCCTGTGGAGGATGAACACAAGCTAACCGATCAATTCGGAAACGTTCTGCCGCATGTATTTCTCATGAAGAAGGGTTCAACGCCGAGAGACCTTGCATTTAAGGTGCACACCGATTTGGGAAGGACTTTCCTCTACGCCATCAACGCCAAAACCCACAGAAGGGTAGGAGAAGACTACGAGCTTCAGTTTAACGACATCATAAAGATAGTTGCCACCGCTAGGTGACTCTTTTTCCTTTTATAAGCTCCTGGTAAAGCCTTGGTTCGACATCTTCCTCTTTTAATCCAAGCATCCCGGCAACTTTCCATATCTCCCTCTTCGCCTCTTCTACGTTGTCGCTTATGACCTCTATATCCAGAAAATCTCCAAGTCCTTCAACCCGATTTAGCTCAAAAGTAACGTTGCCAAGCTTATACACATATCGGTGCTTCTTAACCCATATATCCTCTTTAAACCCCAAACGCTTTAAAATCTCCCTGGTCTTGTCAAAATCCCCGACCTCAACCTCTATCTCATCAAATTCTTCATTTCTCTTGTCTTTAATCTCTTTGTATCCGAGAATAACCTCGCCTGTATTTACGATATGCCTAATGCGGAGAAGGTTGGGGAGGGGGACGTCAAAATAAAGATCCTCCTGGATCTCTTCTCTGACTAGTTTAGCCCCCAATTTCTCTATTTTTTCTCTTATTTCATTCAGGACGACCCTAAATTTTACCTCAACTTCCATTTAAATCCCCAGCAGCAGCCCCTTAATTTCTTCTCCCTTCTTGAACTCCGTTATTGGATAAACCACAACCTCCCGCACACTTGGTATGGTCTTTATGTTTTCCTCAATGAACTCATTCAACTCATTTTTCGTTTCCGCCCCAACGAGGGCAACTATCTTCTCGTCCTCCGTTTTTGCCACCAAGAGAATATTGGGGAGATTTGCCAGGTTTCTTGACACATACTCAAGGTATCTCCCTAAAAAGTCCTCTATTACTGGTTTTTCTATACCTATTACTACAAAAGCAACTTCCTTAGGCCTTGCAACTTCTCCCAGAACTATCGTGTATTTTTCCACAATTCCCTTCTCGATAAGCTTCTTTATTCTGAAATGTATGGTAGATTCAGGCTTACCCAACTTCTCACTAATCTCAGAAATTGTTATCCGCGCATCTTCCTTAAGAATCTTTAAAATCGCCCTGTCCAGGTCGTCAAGATATATCATCCTACTCACCCCATCGCCTGTACAAATTGTGAGGTATCCCCAAGATGTCTAAAGTTTTCCCGATTATAAAATTAATGATGTCGTCTAAATTTTTAGGCTTATGGTAATAACCTGGAGATGCTGGCATAACAATAGCTCCTGCTTGGGTAACCTTCAACATGTTTTGGATATGCACCAAGTTTAAAGGGGTCTCCCTTATCAACAATACTACCTTCCTTCGTTCTTTTAGAGCAACGTCTGCAGCCCTTGTAATAAGAGTATCGGCATACCCATTCGCTATAGCGCTCAGCGTTTTCATTGAACATGGAGCCACAACGAGAGCATCGAACGGGTAAGAACCCGAAGCTATTGGCGCAAAAAGGTCATCCTCACTGAAATCAGGCCTAAACTCAATTCCCAGTTCGTGCTTTATGACCTTTAAAGCCGTTTCAGAAGCGACACTAACAACATCATGACCCAGATCTTTTAGAACTTCGATCAGTCGAACACCATAAACAACCCCACTAGCACCCGTAACGGCAACCACAATCTTCATACTTCTTCACCATTTAGACCCTTTTTATCTCGGATACTTAAAATACTTTGTGTTAATTCCACCATGGATGTGTTGCTTCTTGAAATAATGTTTATAAGGCCAAACTGCCCATATTTACACTTAGGGGTAATAATGCAGGAAAACAACTACGCAGAAGTACTCCTCACAAAAGCTTTGGAACTCACAAAACTCTTGGACATTAAAGCCCTAGTTATTATTGGTATAGAGCTAAAAAAGCCCCCTAAAGTGAATATACCGATTCTTCTGGTTGGTAAAGAAACAAACAAACAGCGCCGCTTTAAAGTCCTTCCCCTTCCTCTTTCACTGGGAACCAAAAACCTT
This sequence comes from Thermococcales archaeon 44_46, assembly GCA_001507935.1. GTDB lineage: Archaea > Methanobacteriota_B > Thermococci > Thermococcales > Thermococcaceae > Thermococcus_A. The sequence goes on along the minus strand of LGET01000086.1, from coordinate 2,514 downwards.
GTAAATCTTGCCTCAAGCTTTATGATTGCCGAAGGGATAATCAAAGAAGGAGAGGCGTTCATATATGTAACTCCATTCACACTGGGCATTAGAAAGGCCAGAAAGGCTGTGGAGGTTAAAGATGAGTTTTTCTCTCAAATTGAGCACATTTTCCAGGAAGTTCTTGAGCTTGCCATAGAGCTCAGCCTTGAAGGCAGAGAAGGAAAGCCAGTAGGGACAATATTTGTGATAGGAGATACACAAAACGTTATCAAACATTCCCATCAGATGGTGCCAAACCCCTTCAAGGGATATAAGATAAACATCTTCGATAAGGAGAGTAAGGAAATTATAAAGGAGTTCGCATTTTTGGATGGAGCCTTTGTTATAAGCAGGTCAGGCAGAGTACTATGTGCGGGAAGGTATTTGGACATCGATTTTAAGAAAGTAACCGTAAACATTCCCTCCGGGCTGGGAAGCAGACACCTAGCAGCGGCAGGGATTTCAAAAGTTACTAAAGCAATAGCAATAACAGTGTCAGAGAGCGGGATAGTGAGAGTCTTCAAGGACGGGAAGATAATCTTCGAGTACAACCCAAGGCTGCATTAAAAAAGAATAAAAGGTTCAGAAGAGCCACTGGTTTTCTATACACTCATCACATGGTGGCTTTTCTGTTGCCATGGCTCTAAACTTCGAGTATATACACTCTGGCAGTCCGAGAGGACATCTTTCTGGAGTAAGCTCCGGTCTCACCTTGGTTGGGTCGAGCTTTATCTTTATGTACGCCTCGTACTCCTCAACCTTCTTCCATGGGAGCACTTTCGCACCGTATATCACAAGGTTGTCGTGAATCTTTGCATAGTCTCCAATTACAGCGTTTTCTTTTATTATGACGTTTCTGCCAACTACAACACCTTCTCCAAGAATTGAATCCTTGAGCTCGCTCCTCTCCCTTATTATGTCGTATCCCAGGAGTATTGACCTCTTGAGATATGCTTTGTCCTCTATAACTGTGTTTGGCCCAATGTAGGTATATGCCTTAATTTTAACTCCGTGTCCTATTTTGACATTCCTATCAATGTACACTGGCCCCTGTATCTCAACGTCCTCTGGCACTTCAGCTCCTTCTTCTACAGTATAATACCCATTGTTCTTGGCGATTTCATCCAGTGCAAGCTGGTGAGCATAGAAGAAGTCTTCGGGAGTTCCAAGATCAACCCAGTAGTTCTCTCTCGGCATCATGTGGCCATAAACCTGGCCCTGACTCACGAGCCTTGGAAGAACTTCCCTCTCAAAGTAGACCTCTTTTCCTTTGGGTATCTCTTTCAGGACTTCTTTGTTAACCATGTAAATTCCCGCATCTACTACGTTGCTCTTGGGCTTTAGGGGCTTTTCTTCAAAATCAACTATCTTTCCTTCCTCGTTTGTAACAACAACACCGTATTTCTCCGGGTCATAGACTTTTGTTAGAGCTACAGTAACGAGTCCATCGTTTTCTCTGTGTGCTTTTATGAGCTCTTCAAAGTTGAAGTTGGTAAAAACGTCCCCATAAATAACCAAAAATTCCTCTCCCACGAACTCCTCAATGTTCTTGATGGCACCACCAGTTTCCAAGGGCATCGGGTCGTTGACAAACCTTATGTCTTTCGGATAATCGCTCATTTTGTCCTCTATGAATTCCCTAATTTCTCCCCTCATGTAGTGCACAGAAAGGATAACCTCGTCAATCTCTTTTATCTTCTCCAGGTTTTCAAGTATATACTGGAGGTTTGGTTTGCCGAGAACCGGTATCATGGGCTTTGGTCTTGTTGAAGTGAGCGGCCTCAGTCTTGTTCCAAAACCACCGGCAAGAATAACAGCTTTCATAGTATCACCAATAATACATTGGATTACTACCTTAAATATTTTACGTGCATTAAATATCCCCTCGATGAACAACCTTTCATATTATGTACTTCTATGGTCATCCTTCTTAAGCTCGTATATGCTGCCTTTAAACACAACGCAACTGCCGGGACAGATTTTCTTTAGGGGACAGCTCGAACATGAAGAGCCCATCTCGACTTTTTCCACGTAGCCCAGGCTTTCTAGGATTTTTATGATTCCTTCAACCTCATCAACCGTAAGATCTAACCTCTCAGCTATTTCCTTGGATGTTCTTACTCCACTCTTTATCAATTCCAGCACATCATCGAGTTTCCCCATCTACTTCACCCATCAAAACCCAAGCAAGAGACCAATGTTGTAAACGAGTATGCCAACTAAGCCCGCAAGCAAAAGGTTGTAGAGAGAGGCTACCAAAGCCCACTTATTCCCTCCTTCGGCTCTTATTGCCCCTATTGTTGCTATACAGGGAATATATAAAGTGGTTACCAAGGCTAAGACAAATGCCTGTAGGGGAGTCATAGCACTCTGCATCAGCGATATGAGAACCTCTTCGCTTTCTCCTATGCCATATATTATGCCATATGTTGCAATAACGTTCTCCTTGGCTATTATCCCAAAGATCAAACTAACAGCTGCCTTCCAGTCAAG
>LGET01000085.1 GCA_001507935.1 Thermococcales archaeon 44_46 | reverse complement strand
TTGGGGAGATAGCCGGTAGTGGCCGTGTGAACCGGCCTGTGAGGGTTAGGCTACCTTGGGGTGGCTTAACTCCTCACGAAGCCCCGTCCGTGAGGGCGGGGTAGTTCACGTGGGGCTCTTTGAGATGGGGGTGACGTTTTTATTATGGTATAAAGCAATTGAAAGTGATGTCTCCTTTGCGTCAAACTTAGCCTATCTTGTCCCCTTTTTGTCCCTCGTGTTTATCCATTTCCTGGTGGGAGAAGAAATAGCACCATCAACTATAGCTGGCTTAATCCTCATAGTTGGGGGAATAATAATAGGAAAGAAATAGGAGATCACTCCTCTCTGAACGCTCCGTATTTCTTGGGGTCATAGAATGGAGGAGCGACAGTTACTGCCTTCTTTTTGTCCCCTCTTATGTCGATTTCTATCTCCACTCCGGGCTTTGCGTATTCTGGCTTAACGAACGCTATACCTATGCCTATTCCAAGGAGCGGAGAAAGCGTTCCGCTTGTAACTTCTCCAATTTCTTTGCCCTCTGCATATACCTTGTAGCCCGCTCTTGGTATTCCCTTATCAACCATCTTGAAGTGCACCATCTTGCTTGGGAGTCCCCTCTCCTTCTGCTTGAGCAGTGCTTCTTTTCCTATAAACTCCTTATCCCAGAAGATTGCAAATTCAAGGTTTGCCTGTAGTGGAGTGACTTCATCTATGTCGGTGCTCAAGAGCTGGAGCTCTTTCGTTTCGTTGCCGTAGAGGGTGTACCCTGCCTCAAGCCTTAGGGTATCCCTAGCGCCAAGTCCAGCGGGCTTTATGCCGTACTTTTGCCCGGCCTCGAGAATCTTCTCCCATACGTATAGGGCTTTCTCCGGCTTTCCTCTCTTCTCCGGGTTTGGATGGTATGGGTTTGCGTCCTCAAAATAAACCTCAAAACCGTTCTCTCCAGTGTAACCGCTTCTTGAGAGGAGCATCTTGATTCCATCAAGCTCGACTTCCTTGGCCTGGAACCACCAGAGCTGGTTTATATCTATTCCAAAGAGATCCATAGCGAGATCCCTTGCTTTTGGTCCCTGAATCGAGAACATTGCCATATCATAGGTCTTGTTCTCTATCTCAAGGTCGAGCTTTGTGTACTGCTCAATTGCCCCTTTAATTGATGTGAACCATGCGTAGAGCTTTTCAAAAGCATCGCTGTCGCAGACCATCATATAAGTGTCATTTCCCATGTTGAAGACAAGGGTCTCATCTTTCACCGCTCCCCTTTCGTTGAGAACCAGGGTGTATGTTCCGCTTATCGCAGGGGGCCTGGAGATGTCGTTTGTAGTCACGTATTGAAGGAACTTGAGCGCATCCTTCCCTCTGAAGAATATTTCTCCCATGTGAGAGACATCAAAAATTCCAACTCCATTCCTAACGGCAAGGTGTTCCTCTTTTATGCTTGAGTACCAGATGGGCATTTCCCAGCCTGCGAACTCTTCAACTTTCTTTGCATGTTCTTTGTGCCAGTCGAAAATGTGTACCCTCTTCATAGTATCACCGCCATAAAGTAAAGCTTATCTCAAATATAATGTTTTCCTTCTTCTTAAAGGCTTAAATACCTCCATGACAATATATATTTAGGTGGTATCATGTTTGAAAAAATACTCTTTCCAACGGACTTTTCCGAAGTTTCTATACATGGCCTCAGAGAATGCATTCCCCAGCTTTTTGAACTCGGAGCCAAGAAGCTGTACCTGGTTCACGTAGTCGATATAACAGCCACGGATATAGGGGCAGTAGAACTCATGAGAATAGACGAAGAGGAGCTAAATAAGCTTGCCGAAGAAATGAGAAAAAAGGGAATTGATGTTGAGCCCATTGTAAAAATTGGGATACCCTCGCTTGAAATAGCTGAAATAGCCCAAGAAAAGAATGTTGATTTAATTGTTGTCCCATCTAAAGGTGAAAATATCCTAAGGCAAATGCTTCTCGGCAGTACCGCCTCAAACCTCGTTAGGGCAACTAAAAAACCGGTCTTAGTTGTAAAATACGAATGGGATGAGGAAGAAGAGAAAATTAAATGCCTCTCCAATTGTACGGAGATATTCAGGAGACCCCTAGTTGCACTGGACTTCTCTGGGTGCTCTGAAAAGGTTGTAAACGCTGCAAAGAAATTTGAAGAGCTCATTGAGGAGGTAACCCTTATCCATGTCGTGGACTACGGAAAGCCAGAGGAGCTCGAAAAAAACATTGAGAACGCAAAGACAAAGCTTGAGGAATTCGCAAAGACGTTTGAAGTCCCTGTAAAGACGGAGGTGCTTACAGGAATAGCTTCTCACTCCATACTGGGCACTGCTATAGCTAAAAACTGCTCGCTCATAGTCGTGGGTAAAAAGGGTAGGAGCGTTCTAAAAGACCTCCTGCTCGGAAGCACGGCAGAAAGGGTTGTTAGGGACTCAAAGCTCCCTGTCCTTTTAGTGCCGTGTGAATAACCTCAGACTGGAACGGCTTCCACATCAAATTCGGTAGCTACCCTGTTGCCATCATCGGTTATTCTTTCTTTTTCCCTTGAGTTTAAAAACCTTTCATTGCCTGCTCGAGTCCTCAAGCAGTTTTGAAAGCAGTAGCTTTAAGGGTTTGTTTTTTACAAGTGCCACGGCCTCTTGGATTTCTTCAGGACTTACGGTATCCCTGGCAAGGTAAATGTAGAGGGCATATGCCATGGCCTTTGGATTGCCCTCATTGAGTTCTTCCGCAGCTCTTGCAAGCTCCCCCACGCTTATATATTCTGCCAGCTCTTTTAACTTGGCTTTGTCGTCTTTTTCGAGGGCCTCTTTCAGAGGTTTGTAAAAGCGATTTATGAGCAGACGTGCCATCCTTTCTCTTTTATTGAGGTAGTCCATCGGGGTTTCTTCTTCGGGTTTTCTGGAGGGGATTGCATAGTACACAGCGGGTAAGAGGATTAAAATAACCATCAAAAGAATATAGGGGGTTAGCGAGAACGGCAGCACCTCTGCATACTTATATTTGAGGTATAGGAGGAGCACCAGCCCTATAAAGCCCCAGAGCATGAAGAACAGTATATATATTTCGCCAGCGCTCTGCTGTCTTTCCAGGAGTTTATACTTGGAACTAGCCCCGATTTTGTCCAAAAACTCCAGCCTGCTTTCTATTAGCTCTATCTCAGCCTCAAGTCTTTTTATCCTTGTATCGATCTCTCTTAGGACTTCTTTCATAGCACTCCTTCCAGGATTTCTGATATTTTATCACTAACTACTTCCAAAATCTTTTCTCCCCTTTCTCTTGTTGCTCCTTGGGGATTATCATTGACTCCGTCCGGGAAAAGCTCAAACCCTATGTCTCTCCTTATTACTCTAACTGGAGAAATCTTCTTTTCTCCCTTTGCTTTCTCCATTTTGACGAGTTCTGGGGCTATTGCAAGCATTACTGAGGTCTCATCTTCTCCTGCGTGCCCTTGGGAGGAACATATTTCAAGTATTTCTTTTCTGAAGTCCATCCACCAGTTTATGAGGACAATCTCGACATCATAACTCTCTGCAACGTCTTCACTTGCCTCTACAAGTGGATAGACGTTTCCACCATGCCCATTTAATAGGATTATCTTTTTAAAGCCCTCCTCTGCGAATTCACTCAGCACATCCCTAACGTATCTCCTCAAGCTGTCTGCTTTCACGTTTATGGTTCCCGGATAAACGTTCAGCACAAAGCTGTGCCCATACCAGATTGGAGGCGCTACTAGAATCTCCATTCCTTTATCCTTCAGCTTTTTTTCAACTCTCCTTGCAATTTCAAGGGGGGCAAAGACATCAGTGCCTAAAGGTAAGTGCTTTCCATGAGCTTCGACACTGCCCACGGGGAGAAGAATAGCGGATGCTTTGGCTTTTGCCATTTCAAATTCTTCCCATGTCAGCCTCTCCATTCTCATGAATTTCCCCTCTGGATATTTGAGAGAATTTCCTCATAAATCTTTTCTATTTCCACAACGACCTTATCCCAGGAATACTTTTCCTCAACAGCCTTTCTTCCCTTGCTTCCATACTGCTTTCTTAGCTCTTCATCGTTCAAAAGCTTCTGGATTGCCTCTCTCAGCTCAAGTTCATTTCCTGGAGGTACAAGAAGGCCGGCTTCATTTTCTTTAACTACTTCGGGTATCCCACCGACGTCTGTAGCTACAACTGGTACTCCAGAAGCCATGGCTTCAAGGACAACTATGCCAAATGCTTCCGAAGATACTGATGGTAGTACAAATACATCTGCCATTCTAAAAACCTCTGGAAGGACGTCATCCGGCACATATCCCATAAATACAACCCTGTCTTCTATTCCAAGGAATTTAGCTTGGGCTTTTAGGAAAGGAAGCATTTCTCCACTCCCGGCCATTACAAGGGTGGCATCTTCTATTTTGGAAAATGCATTCAAAAGCACATGAGGTCCTTTTCGGTAGCTCATTCTGCTCACATAGAGCACTATATTGCCCTCAAGTCCGAACTTGGCTTTTATCTCTTCCCTATTCTTCGCAGGGAAGAAACGTTTATCATCAACCCCATTGGGCACTATTGAGATTGGAACTGAAGTAAAATGCTCTATAAAAGCCTTTGCAGCCTTGCTCACCGCTATTATTCGGTGGGGATACTTTAGATAGCTTGTGAAAAGAGGAATTGTGAATCCTAAGGCCTCCCAGAGCTTCGATTCATGGGCAAAAGAGATGCTGTGTGTTGTGAGCAGAGTGGCCTTTCCCATTGCCCTTCCGGCCTTAACTGCTTTTAAAGCGAGGGGGGTAAATGCGTGGTGAGAGTGAATTACATCAAAGTCCTCTAGAAATTCATTGAGCTCTTCTGAGGACTTTAACCCATACGTCAAGTTTACATCCAAAAGGGGGCTTATAATTCCAGGAATTTTTATAAGTTCTATTCCATGTTTCTCGAGCTCCTCTTCCTTTCCAGTGGTTCTGTTATTTGTGACTATCGCTACCTCGTGTCCTCTTTCTCTGAGCTTTATGGCTAAATTGTGCATATGGGATGCAACCCCTCCAATTTTTGGATAATACCAGTCACTGACCAGTGCTACCCTCATATCCACCACCTTCATCTAATGCTCCATAAAACAGAACTGCACCCAATATTGAGTATACGTACTGAAAGAGGAATTTATAAATAAAAGCCGTTACAGTAGCTTTTGTTGAGGTGCCGATTCCAAGAACAAGTCCAAACTCGTTTGCCCCAAATCCCGCTGGAATACCGCTAACCGAAGCAAAGAGCACGCTCATTAAAAACCCATATAAAGCCTGTTTCATTGAAATTTCCAAATTAAATGCCTTTCCAACTACGATGATTCCATAGACCTGAAGGAGAATTATCACCACAGAAAGCAAAAACGAGAGTAGAAAAATCGCCTTGTTTTCCTTTGCTCCGCTCCATCCCTTATGTATTCTCTCCAAATAACCCCTAAGGGTTGACACCAATCCTTTTAATCCAAAAATCTCCCAAAAACCCAATAAAGAATCAAGAGCTTTGTAAATGCCCTTTTCATAGATTAGGGCAACCAAGATAATGATTAATCCGAGGATTCCAATCTTCAAGAAGCCGATAAAAATGAGGGCAAATAAAAAGACCACTACCAGTTCTGTGCTCAGTCCAATTAGGAGAGAAGAGAGGGCTTTGAAGTAATCACCCCCAACGAGCTTGACTTTTGCAATATGCCCCACACTTGGTGGGAGAATTGTCATTAGATAATATCCACTTAAAAAGGCTCTTAGAGTTTTCCTGAAGCTCGTTTCCTGAACCTCTCTTAAGAACAGATACCACCTAAGAGAAGATAAGATAATGGTAAAAACAGAAAGCATAAAAGCCACAAGAAGGTACTCATGGGATGAAGTTTTTAGGGCTAATTCAAGCTCGATAAGGTTAATGCTCTTGTATAGATACGCAAGTGAAATTAAAAGTGCAATTAGAGCAAATATCCGTTTTTTGTTCATACTATACACCCAGCAATGCTTTCAAAGCATGAAAGAGTAGCAGAAAAACGACAACAACATCAAAGAGTCTATAACTCGCCCTAACTCCTACAATCGCTATCCCAAGGGCTCCAAAGGGGATGTTGAGAAGTGTTAAGAGGAGAGCTATTGAAAGACCCGAAAACGCCAATATAAGCTTCTCAGATAATTTCTTGCCAATGACAATTGGAGTAGTCTTTAAATTTGCTTTTAAATCGCTTTCATAGTCCTCAAGATGGTTTCTGAGCTCCATTGCGAATGAATACAGAAGAAGAGCTATCGCTATTGCAATTTCATACTTTGTTAAAATCCCATCGAAGTATGCACCATAAATGAAGGGCATTGCTCCGAAAAATATCCCGTGTGATACTACATCTACGATGGGCTTTGCTTTAAGTCTCGGCGGTGCTGAGTAAAAAGTAGCCAACAACAACATTAAAATGTAGATCATGAACTCTCTATAACTAAGGAAAAACGCAAATAACACTCCCAGAGCTGCAATTAGGGCTGAAGAGATAATACCCATCCTAAAGCTAAGTTCCCCACTTGCCACTGGGTTTTTGTTCCTCTTTTGGGGATTTTTTAAATCGGTGTCAACATCGAAACAATTGTTTATGGCAAATGCGTATGCAACATATAATATTAATGAAATTACAAGTATAATAGCACCTTTGAAATCGGGATTATGCCTAAAGTTCATTAACAAGCCGAGCAGGCCCATTCCTATGAACGATTTACCATCGACTATCCTGGTGTTTTTTATTACGGCCTTTAGCATACCATCACCACTCAACACCTTCCCAGAAAGGTTTATAAGTGTTTTCACTAAATTGGGCGTGTTTAGTTTCACCCCCTGTTATTTAAACAGTATTTGACTCTGAGGAGGATTTTCAGACCATAACACATTACCCCAAGCAGG
>LGET01000084.1 GCA_001507935.1 Thermococcales archaeon 44_46 | reverse complement strand
TTCCTTGGCGCGAAGAATGTTGCTGTGGAAGCAGGATACATTACCAAAGAAACTGCTGGAGATATACTTGGCAAGGCATTCAGAGTTGCATTGCTCATAGCCCAGGAGCTACCAGAGGAGTTGCTTGATGAGAAGACCAAAGAACTTTTAAACCAACAAGCACAAGTTATAGCGACTCAACCTCAGCCAGCTGAAAAGGCTGAGGAGAAGGTTGAGGAAGAGGAGGAAGAAGAGGAGAAAGAGGAAGAGGAAGCTCTCGCTGGATTGGGAGCTTTGTTTGGTTGATGCGCATCAAATAACAAAAAATAAAGATAACTCGGAGGTGTAAGGAGATGGAGTATGTATATGCTGCTTTATTGTTACACGCCGCTGGTAAGGAAATAACCGAAGAGAACATAAAGGCTGTACTCCAAGCTGCTGGAGTAGAGGTTGACGAGGCAAGAGTGAAGGCTCTCGTTGCAGCCCTTGAGGGCGTCAACATCGAAGAGGTTATAGAGAAGGCCGCAATGCCAGTTGCAGTTGCAGCCGCTCCAGCTGCAGCTCCAGCTGCTGGAGCTCCTGCAGAGGCTGCTCAAGAAGAGCAGCAAGAAGAGGAAGAGGAAGAGAAGGAAGAAGAGGCTCTCGCTGGACTTGGAGCTCTCTTCGGCTGAACTCCCTTCATTTCTTTATATTTCGTTTTCCCAAATTTACAGAACGGATTTTTTGCTGTGTAATATAAAAGAAAAGGAATCATTTCTTGGATTTTCTCTTGGATAAAACTAAATGTTGGCTTCCCTGATAACTGCCCTTGTACGGATTGCGCGCTGGCTCTTCAAGTCTTATGAATGCTATCTGTACGAACCTCTCCCCGTAATGGAGGACTACTTCTTCTTCAGAACTGTTAAACAATGCTAACGTGAGGTTCCCGTCCCATCCCGAATCTACCCATGCAAAGCTCCCCAAAAGACCTTCCCTTGCAAAGGTGCTTCTCAGTCTCATGTCTCCCATGATGTCATCAGGGAGCTTCACTCTTTCTAGGGTCAGGATCAAGGCATGTCCTTTGGGGGGAATAACCACCTTCCCTTCTTTTTCAACATCTATGAACCTTCCATTGACCATGGCTTCTTTTCCGACCCTTAAGTCGTAGCCTGCTGGTTGAAGAGATTTTTCGTTAAACGGTTCTATTAGGATTTCCTTTCTAATTTTGTGGTCTGGCAGTATCATTTTATCACCGCAACTTTTATTTATGCATACATTATAACTCTTTTGAGGGCCCGTGGCCTAGGGGATTGGGCGTCGGCCTTCGGAGCCGAAGGTCCCGGGTTCGAATCCCGGCGGGCCCGCCACATACTTAAAGCCATTAGCTAAAGAATAGTCGAAATTTCAATTCTGCTCAATGTTCTTTAAAGTTGGACTGTGGAGGATATTGTTTACTTATTGTGAAGGGGATACTTCACTTACTCCCTAAAGAGTGAGTCTTGAAACGAAAAAGCATTTAGTTCTACATGCTATTGCAAATCTAAGGAGCTGAACAAGTACGCAAGCATAACTCTTTGTTAAATCTATGACTATCCAATGAGTATTCTAAAAAGACCTTAAAAAGTTAGGTAGCAACTTAATACACAGCACATAGGTGCCATACCTTATAGACAGGGGGTGAGAGAAAATGAAGCCTGCTCAATATTATGAATGGTTGAAGAGGGAATGGGCAAAGGTGGGTCTGATTCTTTCTATTTATCTCGTTGTTTTCTTGTTTGTGTTTGTGCGCAATTATGATTTTGTAGTGTTCCTTATCCTATTGCAAACACCTCTCTACATGCTTCATCAGACAGAAGAGTACGTTTTTCCAGGAGGATTTGATAAGTTTTTCAATACAAAAATACTCAAGACAGAAGCAGAAAATGGGCCTCTAAATCCTACCTTCGTTTTCTTTTTAAACGTTCTCTTAATATGGGTAGCTTTACCATTGTTTGGTTTGTTGTCAACTATTAATTATAAATTCGGTCTCTGGATTCCGTATTTTTCACTATTTGCAGGGATAGCTCATATTTTGTTGTCAATCAGGGCTAGGAGGGTATATAACCCAGGGCTGTTTGTAAGTTTGTCTCTGAACATTCCTGTGAGTCTGTGGTCAATTATTTTCCTAATGAATCAGGGTATTCTTAGTAGCTTCTTGAACTTCCACTTCGTAATAGGACTAGCTATAAATGCCTCACTTCCAATTATGGCAGTAATTCTGCTTAGAAACTATAGAAAAAGAGAAACTTTAACCTCTTCTAAATCCTAAGGAAAAAGATGTTCTCCTTTCTCTCAACTTTCTTCTTGTTAGCTAAGGATGTGGAATGCAGAGTTATACATTCTGGACTCTCATAAGAAGCATTGACTTTTAACTATCTGGAACTTAAAAACGCATTGTATTGTCTTCCGCTAATACTGGGGAAAAGTGGTGGGCCCGGGGGGCTTTGAACCCCCGACCACGCGGTTATGAGCCGCGCGCTCTGACCAGGCTGAGCTACGGGCCCACAAAGACTGGCGCCGCCGGCCCGACTTGAACGGGCGACCACCGGATTAACAGTCCGGCGCTCTACCGACTAAGCTACGGCGGCACGAACCCAATCATAGGGAGTATAAGTGAATTTATAAAGCTTACGGTGGCTTTGGGCGAAAAGTTTATATACTAACTTAAGCCTTTCTTCATTCGGTGCCCCGGTAGCCTAGCCTGGTGGGGCGGCGGACTTGTAATCCGCAGGCCGCGGGTTCAAATCCCGCCCGGGGCTCCATTGCAATGGGGCCGTGGGGTAGCTTGGTCTATCCTGCGGGCTTTGGGAGCCCGTGACCCGAGTTCAAATCTCGGCGGCCCCACCATTTTAATGATCACATAAGTACGTCAATGAAGTATTGAGGCGCTCAAAAGAGTTCTTAAACTTTACGCAAACAATATAAACTCTCTTTCAGACTAAACTCACGAAAAGCTTATATACTCCAATCGAAAGCTGGAGGTAGTGAGAGGGTGTACCTTCTAAAAATTTTAAAGGGGGCAATTCTCTGTGACGGCGAAAAAAACCTTTACAATATTTGATCATGTGTTAGTTCCCGAGCATAGAATACTCAGCGAAGAGGAAAAGGAAGAGCTACTTAAGAAGTACAAGATTAAGCTTTCTCAGTTACCGCAAATCAAAGCAAGCGATCCAGCAGTTCAAGCTCTTGGAGCCAAGCCGGGAGATGTTATAGAAATAAAGAGAAAAAGTCCCACTGCGGGGGTTTACTACTATTATAGGATTGTTGTGGAAGACTGAAGTTTTTGGGGTGAGAAAATGAGAGGTCCTACTGTTGTTGAGGTTACTTCAGATGATCTTTGGGAAGTTATGAAAAGCTACTGGGACGAAAAAGGACTTGTAAGGCAGCATCTCGATTCTTACAACGCTTTCATTGATTACGGAATGCAGGAAGTAGTTAACGAATTTGGCGGAGTTAAGCCAGACATTCCAGACTTCGAAATAAAATTCGGAAGGATAAGGCTAGGTGAGCCAGAGTTTCAAGAAGCCCACGGGCAGAGGAAGCCACTCTACCCGATGGACGCAAGAATTAGAAATCTCACTTACTCAGCACCAATATTCTTGGAGATGATACCTGTTGTCAAGGGCATTGAGCAGGAGCCTGTCGAGGTTAGGATTGGAGAACTGCCCGTAATGCTCAAGTCAAAAATATGCAGACTTCACGGCTTGAGCGATGAGGAGCTGATTGCTCATGGAGAGGATCCCAAAGATCCGGGAGGATATTTCATTATCAATGGTTCTGAAAGAGTTATCGTATCTATCGAGGATTTGGCACCCAACAGAACACTTGTAGAGTCTGACGAGAGGCAGAACAGATATGTGGCAAAGTGCTTCTCCTACAGGCACGGTTATAGAGCTTTGATAACAGTTGAGAGAAGAAAAGATGGCATACTTTATGTATCTATTCCAAACGTGCCAGGTGGTATAAAGTTCGTTTACGTCATGAGGGCCCTTGGACTTGAGAGTGATAAGGACATTGTGGATGCCGTGAGCAACAACCCTGAGATTCAACAAGTTCTCTTTGACAACTTGGAAGATGCAAGTGACGTACAGACTCAAGAAGAAGCCTTGGACTACATAGGAAAGAAAGCCCTGCCAGGACAGCCGAAGGAGTACAGGTTAAAGAGGGCTCAGTCCATAATTGACAACAACCTTCTCCCACACATGGGTGTTTCTCCAGAAGACAGAATAAGAAAAGCCTATTACCTTGGAATGATGGCCCTTAAGGTTATCGAACTCTCACTTGGGCTTAGAAGGGAAGATGACAAAGACCATTATGCAAACAAGAGGCTCAAACTTGCTGGTGATCTACTGAAGGATCTCTTTAGGGTTGCCTTTGGTCAGCTTGTGAAGGACATGCAGTATCAGCTTACCAAGACCTACCAGAGAAAGGGTGAGAAATACACCTTCCAGGACATCCAGAGGTTCGTGAGGAACTCTGTGAGACCCGACGTGCTAACAGAGAGAATTGAACACGCTTTGGCAACTGGAGCATGGCCGGGAGGAAGAACCGGTGTTAGCCAGCTTCTGGACAGAACTAACTACATGTCAACACTCTCCCACTTGAGAAGAGTTACATCTCCTCTGGACAGAGAGCAACCTCACTTTGAGGCGAGAGACCTTCACGGTACTCACTGGGGAAGAATCTGTCCAACAGAAACTCCCGAAGGTCCCAACTGTGGTCTGGTTAAGAACCTTGCACTTATGTCTCAGATAACAACCGCCATCCCCGAGGAAGAAGTCCTGGAGTACCTGGAAAACCTTGGTATAGTGCATATTGAAGAGAAAAGACCAGACCCAGATGACTGGAGAATCTACTTGAATGGTGTTCTTATCGGAACATACAAAGATGGCATTGCCTTGGTAAACAAGATCAGAGGGGACAGAAGGGCAGGAAGAATTAGCGATGTGATAAACGTTGCTTACTATGAAGACGTTAAGGAAGTTTACATTAACAGTGATGATGGTAGAGTTAGAAGACCCCTCATCATTGTTGAAAACGGTGTTCCTAAGCTTACAAGGGAGCATGTCGAGGCTATAAAGAAGGGAGCTCTCAAATGGAGCGACCTCGTAAGGATGGGAATAATTGAATATCTTGACGCTGAAGAAGAAGAGAACGCTTATGTTGCAATGTGGCCTTGGGAAGTTACAGAAGAACACACTCACCTTGAGATAATGCCTGCCGCTATACTTGGATTGCCAGCATCACTCGTTCCCTACCCAGAGCACAACGCTGCTCCAAGAAACACCTATGGGGCAGGTATGGCCAAGCAGAGCCTTGGTTTGGGCTGGGCGAACTTTAGAATAAGAGTAGACACGAGAGGTCACTTCATGCACTACCTGCAAGTTCCACTCGTTAATTCAAGGATTATGGAGGCAGTAGGTTTCGAGCAGAGACCAGCAGGTCAAAACTTTGTAGTTGCGGTTCTCAGTTACGGTGGATACAACATGGAAGATGCGGTTATTATGAACAAAGCCTCTATCGAGAGAGGACTTGCGAGGTCAACGTTCTTTAGAACTTACGAGGCTGAAGAGAAGAAATACATGGGTGGACAGACAGATAAGTTCGAAATTCCAGATCCAACCGTTAGAGGATTCCTTGGTGAAAAGTACTACAGACACCTTGATGAAGACGGTATAATCTTCCCAGAATCAAAAGTAGGAGGAAAGGATGTCTTGGTTGCGAGAACTTCACCACCGAGGTTCCTTGAAGAGCAGGCGGGACTAGGCGCTGGCATACTTCAGGGAAGGAGAGAAACGAGCATAACTATGAGACCTGGGGAGGAAGGAATAGTCGATAAGGTCATATTGACCGAAACAGGAGATGGAACAAAACTTGTTAAAGTGACGGTTAGAGACCTCAGAATTCCAGAATTTGGTGACAAATTTGCTTCAAGGCACGGACAGAAGGGTGTTATCGGGCTTATAATGCCTCAAGAGGACATGCCATGGACAGAGAGCGGAATAGTTCCAGATTTAATAGTCAACCCACACGGTATCCCAAGCCGTATGACTGTCGGACAGCTTATCGAAGCAATAGGCGGGAAAGTTGCTTCACTTAAGGGAAGAAGAATAGATGGTACTGCATTCATCGGAGAGCCAGAAGAAAAGCTTAGAAAAGAACTTGAGGAGCTTGGCTTCAGACACAACGGAAGGGAAGTCATGTACGATGGAATAACCGGAAGAAGGCTTGAGGCGGATATATTTGTTGGTGTTATATACTACCAGAGACTCCACCACATGGTAGCAGATAAGCTACACGCACGTTCAAGAGGTCCAGTACAGGTTCTCACCAAGCAGCCAACAGAAGGTAGGGCAAGAGAAGGTGGTCTCAGATTCGGTGAGATGGAGCGTGACGTTCTCATTGGATACGGTGCATCAATGCTCCTAGTGGAGAGATTACTGGAGGAGAGCGATAAAACAGAAGTCTGGGTATGTGAGAGCTGTGGACATTTAGCAATTGAGGACAAGCGTAGGGATAAGGTCTACTGTCCGGTTTGTGGAGAAGAGGAGAAGATAAGCAAGGTAGAGATGAGCTATGCATTTAAGTTGTTGTTGGATGAGATAAAGGCCATGGTTATTAGACCATCATTAAAACTCAAGGAGAGGGTGTAGAGCTATGCACTCAATGAAAAAGGTTATCGGGAGCATTGAATTCGGTATATTATCTCCTCAGGAGATCAGGAAGATGAGCGCTGCTGAGATAACTGTGCCAGATACTTACTCAGAGGACGGTTATCCAATTGACGGTGGGTTAATGGATAGAAGGCTTGGTGTTATAGATCCAAACCTTAGATGTGAGACCTGTGGAGCAAATTACAAAGAATGTCCTGGACATTTTGGGCATATAGAACTTGCGAGGCCTGTTATTCACGTAGGGTTTGCAAAGACAATACACAGAATCCTTGAAAGTACTTGTAGGGAATG
>LGET01000083.1 GCA_001507935.1 Thermococcales archaeon 44_46 | reverse complement strand
AGTTGAACTGCGTTCATGAGCATCACCAGTATGAGGAATTCCCGAAGTCCTATATGTATTTTGTGCAAAAAACTTTGAAAAATTGGTAAATTTGCAAAAAAGTAGTGCTACTATCTTAGATTTTATCCAATAGGTTTATAAGAAACATTGACACAATTCTCACAAACTGCAACTATGGACTTTACAATCTCAACAACAAAAAGTCACAAGAAGAGAGAAGAAAGGAAAGGACTTCACTGCTGTGGGCAGACGTCCTTCTCTGTCGGTGGGTTTGGATCAAGGCCTTTTCTCTGTCTTATCTGCCTTATGATGTTTATAGCAAGTTCGTTTGGAACTCTCTTGAAGCCAGCGTGCTCTGTGCTCCACAGTGCTCTACCGCTTGTTGCACCTCTAATTGCTCCAGCGAATCCGAACATCTCAGCAACTGGAGCCTCTGCAATGATTATCATTACTTCACCTTCTTGCCTCATGTCAACAAGCTGTCCTCTTCTCTGGTTAAGCTCTCTGCTGACTGCACCCATGTATTCGTATGGAACGTTAATAATGACCTTCTGGTATGGCTCATAGAGCACTGGGTTAGCCTTCATCATTGCACAGTGTATAGCGGTTCTAATTGCCGGGTAGATCTGGGCCGGACCTCTGTGGACGTTGTCCTCGTGAATCTTTGCATCCACGAGTCTAACTATTACCTTCATTACTGGCTCTTTTGCGAGCGGTCCCTCGTCCATTGCCTGGTGGAAACCATCTACAAGGAGATCCATAACTTCGTTGAGGTACTGGATACCCTTGGTGTTGTCAAGGAACATGTTTCCGTTGTAGATGTCCACGATACCCTTGGCCATCTCGTAGTCCATACCGAGCTCTGCGAGCTTCTTGGCGACCTCCTTCGGATCCTTCGGCCTGCCCTCTGGGATGATGCCCTCCTTGATAGCCTGGTAGATTTCGTCTGGCATCGGCTCGACGGTGATATAGAACCTGTTGTGCTTGTTTGGTGATTTTCCTTCGACTATTGGGCTTGGTTTTGTAACGCTCTCTCTGTAAACAACGATTGGCTCTGAAACGTCAACGTCAACGCCCCATTGCTCTTTGAGGTGCACGAGCTTGACCTCAAGGTGGAGCTCACCCATACCGCTGAGGAGGTGCTGACCGGTCTCCTCGTCAATCTTGACGTGGAGTGTTGGATCTTCCTTGGCGAGCTGTCTAAGAGCTTCGATAAGCCTTGGTAAGTCCTTAACGTTCTTGGCCTCAATAGCCACTGTAACAACAGGCTCACTTGTATAGTGGAGGGCTTCAAATGGTTCAATTAGCTCTTCGGAAACGGTTTCACCTGCCATTGCATCTCTCAAACCTGTCACAGCAACTATGTTACCGGCTGGGACTGCCTCCATGTTAATTCTCTCTGGGCCCATGTAAATACCAACTTGCTGGATTCTTGATTTCCTCTTGCTGTTAATGAGATAGACTTCCTGACCGGTCTTTACGGTACCGCTCCAAACCCTACCGGTTGCAACTTCACCGGCGTGCTTGTCAATAATGATCTTTGTAACAACCATGGCCATCTTTCCATTTGGATCACAGTTAAGCATCGCCTGACCAATCTCGCTCTCGATGTCCCCTCTCCAGAGGTGTGGAATTCTGTACTTCTGGGCTTGGAGTGGATTTGGAAGGTGTCTGACTACCATGTCCAAAACAACCACGTGAAGTGGAGCCTTCTTTCTAAGGGTCTTTAGGTCACCAGCGTTTGTTAGGTCGATGATGTCCTTGAATGAGATACCGGTCTTCCTCATGTAGGGAACGCTGAGTGCCCAGTTGTAGTAAGCTGAACCAAAAGCAACGCTACCATCCTCAACTTTAACAAGCCACTTGTCTCTAAACTCTGGAGGAGCGTACCTCCTGATCAAGCGGTTTACGTCGGTAATTACTTTAACGAACCTCTCCTGCATCTGCTGTGGTGTAAGCTTGAGCTCCTTAATGAGTCTGTCAACCTTGTTTATGAAGAGGACTGGCTTAACGTACTCTCTCAAAGCCTGTCTGAGAACAGTCTCCGTCTGGGGCATTACGCCCTCGACGGCATCCACAACGATTATTGCTCCATCTATAGCTCTCATTGCTCTTGTAACGTCACCACCGAAGTCAACGTGACCTGGAGTGTCAATGAGGTTGATGAGGTACTTTTGTCCTCCATACTCGTGAATCATTGAAACGTTAGCGGCGTTAATTGTAATACCTCTTGCCTGTTCTTGCTCATCGAAGTCAAGCACGAGCTGCTTTCCTGCAAGCTCTTCGCTAATCATTCCCGCTCCAGCTAACAGGTTGTCACTCAATGTAGTCTTACCGTGGTCAATGTGAGCGGCAATACCCATATTTCTAATTCTCTCTGGTTGAGTCATCAATTGCTTGATTTCCTTAATCATCTCTTCCCTTTTTCCCATATCGCACCACCTAAAACATTGATCGTCAGTTCATCATTCACTTCAAAAGTCCAGTTATAAATCTTTCCATAACTATTTCCCGAACCTTCTGTGGCGTTTTTGATATTCCCTTATTATTCTCAAAAAGTCAATCTTCCTGAATTCGGGAAAATACACATCAACGAAGAAAAGCTCGCTATAGGCAATCTGATAAAGAAGGAAATTGCTTATCCTTATCTCTCCTCCAGTTCTTATGACTATATCCGGGTCAGACATGTTGGGTACATAAAGATACCTCTTCAAGAGCTCCTCGTTTATTTCATTTTTGCTCACCTTTCCAGCTTGAACGTCTTCGACAATTCTCTTTACGGCATCAACAATCTCGCTCCTCCCTCCGTAGGCAACGGCAATGTTTAGAGTGTAGCTATTGTATTTCCTCGTCGCTTTCTCAGCCTCCTCCGCCGCTTCCCTCACGTTCCTTGGCAACAGCTCTTTCCTGCCTAAGACATTGACCCTTATTCCATACTTGTGGACTCTTTCATCATGTACAAGTTCCTTGAACTTCTTTTCGAAGAGATCCATGAGCATCTTCACTTCTTCCTTGCTTCTCCTGAAGTTCTCAGTTGAGAAAGCGTAAACAGTCAGCGTCCTTATTCCCAGCTCCCTGCACCATTCAAGAATTTCTTCCAGCTTTCTGGAACCAAAAAAGTGACCGTACCAAGGAGGCTTGTCCAAAAGCCTTGCCCATCTTCTGTTACCATCCATTATGATTGCCACGTGCTTGGGTATCTTTTCGGGCTGAGATTTAACCTTTTCAAAGAGATAGGACTCATACAGGTCATAAGCGGGTTTAAATAAAATATGAGGAATTTTGGATACAATCCTGTAGAGCATTTTCCTTCACTCAAGTTTCTTTCTCTTCTTCATGTGCATTTCGGCGAGCTCAATGTAGATTTCAGCATTCTTCCTTGTCATTTCTATCTCTTCTTCACTGAGCTGCCTCACAACTTTGCCTGGGACACCTACGACAAGGCTGTAGTCCGGGATTTCCTTTCCTGGAGGCACTAGGGCGCCGGCACCTATGATGACGTGGTTTCCAATCTTTGCTCCATCCAATACCACAGCCCCCATTCCTACGATAACGTAGTTGCCAATCTTTGCCCCGTGGACAACTGCGTTGTGCCCTATTGTAACGTACTCCCCTATTATCGTGGGCATTCCATGAGATGTGTGGATACTAACGTTGTCCTGAATGTTGGAGCCCTTCCCCACGTAGATCTGCTCTATGTCTCCCCTCAGAACTGCCGAAGGCCAAACACTTGTCTTTTCCTCCAGCACAACGTCTCCGATTATGTATGCGTTTTCGTCAACAAAAGCTGTCTCGTGGATTTTGGGTTTCTTTCCATTTAGCTCGTAAATCACCATGACCATCACCGCTAATGGCTGGGTAAAACAACTTATAAACTTTAACGCCATAAAAGATATGTGGGGGAACGCTAATGAGATACAGAAAAGGTGCCAGTGCCGAGAGAGAGCTCATAAAGATGCTTGAAAAAGAAGGATTTGCCGTTGTTAGGTCAGCAGGAAGCAAAAAAGTCGATATTGTTGCGGGAAATGGTAAACTCTACCTCTGCATTGAAGTTAAGACCACAAAAAAAGATAAACTCTACTTGAGCGAGGAAGACGTTGAGAAGGTAAAAAGTTTTGCCAGCAGATTTGGGGGAAAGGGAATAGTTGCTATCAAATTCATAAACAATGGCTGGTATTTTTTTGATGCTGGAGAGCTAAAAAAGAGCGGGAAAAATTATGGCATAACACTACAAATGGCAAAGCATGAAGCCAACACCTTTGACGAAGTAATTGGTAAGCAAAAATCTTTATTTGAGGTGATTGAAGGTGGATAAAAGGGCCGTTGTCTTGATAACAATGCTTTTTTTGCTCTCTCTTTCAATAGTGAGCGCTCAGCCTTCCCTATTACTTGAGGTTGCTCAAAAGAGCTTCAAAGCTAAGCCTGGCGAAACAATCTCAGTTCCAGTTGTATTGAGTAACGTTGGCAACGAAACTGCAGAGAATGTGACCCTTTACGTCTCCGGGCCAGCGGTAGAGGGATTTCTCTATGGCTCGGAGTTCATAAAAAAGGTAGAACCCGGAGAAAAAATAGAGAAAACTCTACCAATATATATCGAAAATCCCAAAGCGGGAGTTTATGAGCTTAAAGTGGTTGCAAGGGTAGGAAAGATGCTTACTGAGGTTCCGATTTCATTAAGAGTTCTTACAAAAGTGAGCTATTCGATTGACATTGATGTAGAAGACAGATACCTTTTTGGAGAAGATGTCACCATAACGCTGAAGGTTTCTTCCTCCTCTAACGGGGTAATTTTCGGAGATGTTTCTTACGAAATCTACAGAGAAAACGTTTCAATTGCCGAGAAGTCCGTCCACAACATCTTTCTTTACCCAGAGTACCCGAAAAACAAATGGGAGTACGTGATATTCCTTCCCAAGCCCGTTGTGGGAAGATATACAATCCTTGTGAGAACCAACTTTGGGGGCCTTTCAAAAACGATTACAAAAAGCTTCGAAGTTTATCAAAGGAACCTGAGATACGAAACAAAATTCGAAAAGGGCATAATATACGTGAGGGTCTTAGATGAGGAAGGGAACGGAGTAGGAGGAATACCGGTAATAATAGAAGGCACCGAGCTGAAAACAGACTCATATGGAATGGCCTTTATCGAGGCAAAAGAGCCCGGAACTTATCACATAACTCTCAACCTCGATGGAAAAATAGTTGAAACATTTGTGGAGGTCAAAAAGCTCTTTATCACATATGAGCAGAGAAATGAAACACTTTTAGTCCATGTTAGAGATTCGGCAGGAAAGGGGATAGCAAGCGTCACCATAGAGGCCATAGGTCCACTTGGGAAAACCTACAGCGTGACAGATGAAAACGGGACAGCGTTGATAAACTTAAACGAAACCGGCTTCGGCAGCATCTCTTTAAAAGCCGAAAGCGACAGATATCTTGGGGCAGAAGCAATAATAGCCGTCAAAGAGCCCCAAAAACCAGAGACCCAAACTCCAACCCAAACTACGTCTACCCCAATAAACCAAACAACACCGATTCCTCCGGCAAAGCCAAAAGACTACGGAAACTTGCCCATAATCTTGGTTCTCTCTGCAGTACTCTTCGGGAGTACCTCTTATCTAGCACTTTTCAGACCGCTTAAATTCGAAGAACAGCTGGATAGATACTATTTTGTCAAGGTGAGGGCTCCAAGGATGAGAGAGCTCCAAAACTTCAGGTATGAAAAAGCCATAAACGCCGTGGAAGCAAGGGCAACAAAGGGAAGGGTAACAATAGAAGACGGCAAGGTAATATGGGAAATAGACAAGCTTGAACCCGGGGAAGAGGCGTTTTTGCAGGTCATTCTTTGAACTTTTACTTTTTCTTCCGAATGCTCCTCCTTAGGGCAAGATGGCAGATTCGGAAAATTTTTAAGGGTCAAAGTTTCATTAAGATAAGCATCTAAACGGAGGGGATAGAATGGTTAACTGGGAGCTTATGCAGAAGGTTATCGAGGCTCCGGGGGTTTCTGGATACGAGTTCATGGGAATCAGGGATGTTGTAATCGAAGCCCTTGAAGGTTACGTCGATGAGATCAAAGTGGACAAGCTTGGAAACGTCATAGCCCACAAGAAGGGCGACGGGCCAAGGGTAATGATAGCCGCCCACATGGACAAGATTGGTCTTATGGTCAACCACATAGATGAGAAAGGCTACCTGCACGTTGTCCCGGTTGGAGGAGTTGACCCAAGAACCCTTGTGGCACAAAGGGTTAGAATCTTCGGGGAAAATGGAGAGATCTATGGTGTCGTTGGACATATCCCACCCCACCTAACCAAGCCCGAAGAGAGAAACAAGGCGGCAGATTGGGATACAATAGTCATCGACATCGGAGCAGACTCCAAAGAAGAAGCGGAGAAAATGGGTGTAAAAGTAGGGACGATAATAGAATTCGCCCCGGCTTTTACAAGGCTTAATGAAAACCGCTTTGCCAGCCCGTATTTAGACGATAGAATATGCCTCTATGCCATGATAGAGGCGGCAAGAGCTTTAGAAGAGCACCAAGCAGATATATACTTCGTGGCAAGCGTCCAAGAAGAGGTTGGACTGAGAGGAGCTAGGGTGGCAAGCTATGCAATTGACCCAGAGATTGGAATAGCAATGGACGTTACCTTTGCCAAACAGCCCGGGGACAAAGGCAAAATAGTCCCAGAGCTCGGAAAAGGCCCAGTAATGGACGTTGGACCCAACATAAATCCAAAGATAAGGGCATTTGCTGATGAGGTTGCCAAGAAATATGAGATACCCCTCCAAGTGGAGCCAAGCCCAAGACCGACCGGAACAGACGCAAACATCATGCAGATAAACCGCGAAGGAGTAGCGACAGCAGTCCTTTCGATTCCAATAAAATACATGCACTCACAGGTAGAGCTTACCGACGCGAGGGACGTTGATAATACAATAAAGCTTGCAAAACACCTGCTGGAAGAGCTCAAACCAATGGACTTAACTCCATGAAAAACCTTATCTTTTCTTA
>LGET01000082.1 GCA_001507935.1 Thermococcales archaeon 44_46 | reverse complement strand
GGCTTTTTGGCCTTACCTTCAACAACGAGCGCATCATAACCGGCTTTTCTTAAATGCACAGTAGCCATTGTTCCAAGGTTCCCATCACCATAACCGCCTGTTAGGGGGCTCTTAGCAGCTATAACCATCTTTCCGCCGCTTGGGGTTGGAAGACCGTTGAAAGGACCGGTGGCAAATACAAGCTTGTTCTTTGGGCCAAGAGGATCCACGTTTTTGGCTTCGTTCCAGAGAATCCATGCTGCTAAACCTCTACCACCAATAAAATTCTTCGCAACTTCCGGAGAATATTCCTGCACCCAAACTTTGTTGTTTGTTAGATCAACTCTTAGGATTCGTCCCCACCAACCGTTCATAGAAGACCACCAAAGTTCATTAACGTTTGAATTTTAATAAAGGTTTTGGGTTCATAAAATAGTTTAATTGACGTAAAGCAAGAAAACAGCTTTATTTAACAATTACTCCCCAAATAAGCTTTTTTGTTTAGCATAATTATCCGAAGAATTTTTGAGAAAGAGGCAACACAATCGAAAGCTAACCATTCCAAAATTCAAAAGGTTTAAACTTTATAATATTCCACGTACCATTTCATATCATGTGGTTCAGGAGGGTTGAGATTGAAGAAATCAGAAAAGCAAGAGAAGCGCTGCCCCATTACTTTTCGATCTTAAGCGGAGAAGAAAAGCCAAACTTCTTCTATGCAAAGCAGGTAGAGGTCAGCTTCAGAGAGGATGATGCACTTGAGAGTTTGTGGGAAATCCACGAGGAGGGCATGGAAAAGCTGAGGGAAAATGATCTAAAAGAGAGCCCCGAAAAGAGCCTCCTCGACTTGAAAGCCATAATAGCCCGTAGAATGCTTGAAAGCTGTGAGCTGTGCGAGTTTAAGTGCCATGCGAATCGCTTTGAAGAAATCGGCTACTGCAGGGTTAAGGAAAGCCTAATTGCGAGTGATTTTCTCCACATAGGGGAGGAGCCAGAGCTTGTGCCGTCTTATACAGTCTTCTTTTCCGGATGCAACTTTAGATGTGTCTTCTGCCAGAACTGGGACATAAGCCAGTACCGCGTAGGCTTGAGGTATTCTCCAGAGGATATGGCCACCAAGGTAGCCGTGGCATATGCCGAAGGGGCTAAAAACGTTAACTTCGTCGGTGGTGAGCCAACTCCTAACCTTCCTTTTATCCTTGAGACCCTAAAGTACGTCAAAGTTCCCATTCCAGTGGTCTGGAACTCAAACATGTATATGAGCGAAAAAAGCATGAAGCTTTTGGATGGAATTGTAGATGTTTATCTGGCGGATTTCAAATGGGGTAATAACGAGGATGCCCTCAAATACTCAAGAGCTCCCAGATACTGGGAAACCGTTACGAGGAACTTTTTACTGGCTAAACAGCACTACAAAGCCGAGTTCCTGATAAGGCATCTCGTAATGCCAGGACACCTGGAGTGCTGCACAAAGCCGATTTTAAAGTGGATCAGCGAAAATCTCGGTAAGAGTGTTAGGGTTAACGTGATGTTCCAGTATCGGCCGGAGTATAAAGCCCACGAATACCCCGAAATCGATAGAAGGCTCACAAACGATGAGATGTTTAAAGCGGCAGAATTTGTGAAGGAGTTTGGATTAAAAAACGCGCTGGTGGGATAAACAGAAAATCTTCAGGATTCACTATCCCCCTGCCCTTGACCTCATCAATGCATTCATAAATTTCTCGATTTCTTCACTGCTCCCATCAACCACTATCTCCCACCTGGGCATCCCAAAAAACGGCTCTGCCTCTTGGATTTCTACTCTTATTTTAGCTTTGGAATTTTCCTTGATTTTAAGAAGCTCCTCGGGAGGGATTGCAACTATTAGTTTTCTCCTCATGGAAAAAGATAGGGGAAGGATTTAAAATACCTTTCGAATCTCAGAAAACTTAATTAATCCTGAAGAAAAAAGGAAAATGGTGAGAGAAATGCAACTTCCGTCTCATAAAACAAAGATAATCGCCACAATAGGGCCTGCATCCAGGCAAAGGAGCACTATAGAAAAGATGATAGAAGCTGGAATGAGTGTCGCGAGAATAAACTTCTCCCATGGAACTTTTGAGGAGCATACAAAGACTATCGAGTTGGTGAGAGATGCTGCCGAGAAATTAGGGAGGAGAGTGGCAATTTTAGGCGATCTGCCAGGACTAAAAATGAGGGTCGGAAAGCTGAAGGGGGACTCTATAACTCTAAGAAAGGGAGAAAAAGTCGTTCTCACAACAAGAGATGTTGAAGGCGACGAAACGACCATTCCTGTCGAGTTTAAAGACTTTCCAAAGCTGGTTTCAAAGGGTGATACCATATACCTAAGCGATGGCTACATAATGCTGAGGGTTGAAGAAGTTAAGGGCAATGACGTCGAATGTGTAGTGGTTAACGGAGGAATATTGTTCTCCCACAAGGGAATAAACATTCCAAAAGCCAACCTTCCAATTGAAGCGATAACTCCAAGGGACCTCGAGATAATAGAGTTTGCAATTGAACATGGAATAGACGCCATAGGTTTGTCCTTCGTAGGCTCTGTGTATGACGTGCTCAAGGTGAAGAGCTTTCTTGCAAAGAAAAACGCAGAGCTCTTCATTATTGCAAAGATAGAGAGACCGGATGCTGTGAGAAACTTTGATGAGATCCTAAACGCAGCGGATGGAATAATGGTAGCAAGGGGCGACCTCGGTGTTGAGATGCCAATTGAAAAGCTCCCCATAATGCAAAAGCAACTCATAAAAAAGGCAAATCTAGCTGCAAAGCCAGTAATAACCGCCACCCAAATGCTTGTCTCAATGACCACTGAAAAGATACCCAGAAGGGCAGAAGTAACAGATGTCGCGAACGCAATACTTGACGGTACAGATGCCGTAATGCTTTCAGAGGAAACGGCCATAGGAAAATATCCCGTTGAAGCAGTTGAGATGATGGCAAAGATAGCTAAAGCAACAGAAGAATACAGAGAATCCCTAGGATATTCCAGACTGCGCAGTTGGATTGAATCACTGCCGCAAAAAAGCACTATAAAAGAGGCAATAACCCGCAGCGTCATAGATGCTCTCTGTGCCATAGACATAAAATACATCTTAACCCCCACAAAAACGGGGTTAACCCCAAGGTTAATATCTCGCTTCAAACCCAAGCAGTGGATCCTCGCTTTCTCAAGCAATGAAAAGGTCTGCAATAACTTGGCCTTTTCATACGGAGTCTACCCATCCCACATGGACGAGGGCTTCACTGAAAAGGACATAATAATGCTGGTAAAGGGATTGGGAATAGCTAAAGAGGATGATACAGTGCTCCTAACGGAAGGAAAACCAATAGGAAAAACCGTAGGAACAAATACAATGCGTATCTTCCAGATTCCTTAGACTTCTTCAAACATTATTCCCTTTTCCTCCATAAATTTCTTTGCCTTTTCAACCTCCTCTTCCGACTCTCCAAAGATAATTATTCCGATGTATTTTCCAAAGCCCTTTGGGGAAGAGTGTATCCTCACCTTGAACTTGCCCAACGTCTCATTTAATATTGGAGCGAGCTTTGATTCGTCCGTTATCTCTGCAAGTAGCTTTCTCTGAACAAATGTTTTCTTTCCAAGTCTGGGGAGCACTTCTTCCTCAAGCATTGCCTTCATTTCCTTTGGCATTCCCGGAAGGACAAATATTTTTGTTTTTTCATGAACCAAAAACGCTCCCGGTGCAGCCCCGACAGAGTTGTTGAGCATCTCAGCCCCCTTTGGAAGATATGCCATCTTTTTACGTGCGTCATTGATTTTCGGATCATCTACGAGGCCTTTCTCATAGAGCTCCAAGTAAAACTGTTCAATTCTCTTGAGTGCATCCTCTCTCAATTCAAGCTCAATGTCAAGGGCCTTGGCAAGGGCAAGCATTGTAACATCGTCGTGCGTTGGACCTAACCCTCCAGCTATTATCAGGACTTCTGGCTTTCGGGATAGCGACTCTCTGATTACAGTTTTTATATCTTCAACGTCATCCCCCACAGTTGTTATTCTCTTCACCCAGTAGCCTCTTTCCGTGAGCTTTTGGGCTATAAATGCGGAATTGCTGTCGACAGTGTTGCCCGTCAGCAGTTCATCTCCCACAGTAACTATCTCCGCAAACATATCTACCACCCTAATTCAATTGAACTTTCTGGATTTAATCTTTACAGTTCATTCAGGAGGTATGCCCCGTTATCCTAACAGTATCCTCTCCCATAGAAACCCTTTAAAAGCCCAATTTCAAACCCACTCACAATGATAGAGACAGTGAAAGACGACTTTGTTAAGACTTATCGTTTGCATCAAAGCCTTGAAGCCCTCGAGCGGGTTAGGGGAGAGATTAGTGAAGAAGCCTATGAAAGGTTAAAAAGCCTAGTCCATTACAGACTTTACGGGAAAGAATTTAATAGAGAAAAAATCAGGGAAAAAATCGCCCTCGCATTTTCAATGGGAAGCGACAGCACTGCCTCGCTTTTAATCCTTCGATGGGCGGGATTTGAAGTAGTCCCAGTTATGGTAAAGCTTCCTCAAATGAGAGATGCCGTGCTCCTAAGGGCTCAGGGGTATGGGGCCGTCTTTGTTGAAGTCCCGAACTATGCAGAGGTCATAAACTCTCAAATACAGAAGAAAGCCCCAATCTGCGGTAAATGTCATTCAATGATAATGGAAGCAGTTAAGGACTACGCAAGGAAAAACGGGATAAAAATAGTTGCTTCAGGGGACCTGCTGAGCTTCGGAAGCATTTCGATTTACAAAGAGGAAGACCTGATAAAGCTAAACCTACCTGCCTTTTTAGCCCTTGATAAAAGAGAAGCAATAAGCCTCCTCGGCAGAAAATACGCATTAGGCTTTGGATGTTCCTTGTGGAAAAACGCTACCAAAAGTGCGCCGATTTTAAAACGCTTCGGCATTCAGAGAGTGTTAAGGGAGCTCAGAGCGGGAGCGATAGACAAGGAGATAGCAAATGCCCTCATCAGAGACATCCTCAAAAATTGAGGGGGTGAGAGCATGAAAAGAGAGCAGTCTCTGCTTCAAATCATTAAGGAGCGAGCTGCAAAAATCTCCATTCGGAAGAGAAAGAAAAGAAACCTCCTTCTTCTTGCAATTTCAATGTTCTTAGCCAATGTAAGCTGGGGAATAGCCTATCCATACCTCGGTGTATACATGAAAGCCCTGGGAGGATCACTTTTTCTTGTCGGGCTTTTGAGTGTTGCTTTCAATTTGACATCCAGCATAGCCCAGTACCCCTTTGGATACCTTTCCGATAAAACCGGTAGAAGAAAACCGTTCATAGCATTTGGAATCTTTTCTTCAGGTATTGCGTACCTTTTTGTAATATTTGCCACAACTCCCTCAGCGCTCCTCGGGATAAGGATTCTTCAGGGAGTGTTAAGCTCTTCAATTTTTCCCGCCCATACTGCCTTTATTACCGAGCTTTCGGTTATGGAAAAGGTGGGTTCAACATTTGGGTTCTTTAACTTCGTTGAAAATATGGGGTACATGCTGGGGAACTTTCTAGGGAGTGTGATAGTCAAACTCCTTGGCATCAAAAGCGCTTTTGTAATATCAGCCGTAATATCGATCGTTTCAGCTGGAATTGTGATGCTCATAGAAGAAACTCCCCATCAACCTTCACGTTCCAAGCGATTAATAATTCCGCAAGAAAGCAGAGAGAGAGTTATTTTCGAGGGCAACGCTTTTAGGAATCTTTTAAAGGGCAAAATGGGTATCTTTTACTTGTCTGTTTTGTTTGCAATGATAGCTTCCGGCCAGGTTTACTCCGTGCTCTCCGTGTACTTTGAAGAGAGATTTGGGAGCCAATGGGTTGGAATTCTCTTCGGTGTTGATTCCCTAGCAGCTGCCTTAAGTGCCCCCTTCATAGGCAGGGCTATTGATAAAAAGGGCGCGAAAAAGATTTTCATCTTGTCGCTAGTGGGTTACATGGTGGTGTTCTACGGGTATGGAGCAGTTAAAAGCATAAATCTGATGATAGCCCTTTCAATACTCTCGGGAGTGAAGTGGTCTGCCTTTGTTAGCGCAGCATCAGCCTACGTAGCACTGAAAACAGAGGACAGGATAAGGGCACAGGCTATGGGAATGCTAAATACGATGATGAGCATCGGATGGGTCGTTGGGCCTCTAATAGGGGGATATCTAAGCGAAATAAGCTTTGGACTTAACTTCTTATCTTCGTTAGTACCCCTTGCTCTGGCAGTTGCGTTGATGTTTGCTCCAAAAAATCTTAAAAGGCACTAAAGGAAGGTAGTCATATGCTCTACATCGAAATACTTGGAAATCTTCCGGAAATGGCTCAAGGCGAAGTTAAAGCGTTACTGGAAATGGCTAGCCCAGAGTTTAAAATCATTGAGAGGGATTACCTGTTCCTTGCTGTTAAGGGCGATAAAAGGGCGTTTCCATTCCTCGATAGGCTAGGCCTGGCACACGAATACGGCGAGCTTTTGTTTTCCGCTGAGAGCCCGGAGGAACTGTATTCAAAAGCAGAGAGTATTGAATGGGAAAAATACATCAGGGGAACTTTTAAAGTGGACCGGGAAACCATGGTAAACTGCTCGCATGAAGTAGAAGATGTTGAAAGAAAAGTTGGGGCAATAGTTTCAAAAAGAGGGTTCAAAGTGAATCTAAGCTCTCCCCAAACATTAATCAGAGTTTACTGCGGAAAAAAGCTCTGGGTTGGAGTTAGAAAGAAATTTTTCGAAGCGAAGGAGTTTAACGAGCGAAAAGCTGACAAAAGGCCATTCTACAAACCCATAGCCTTGCCCCCAAGAGTAGCGAGAGCAATGGTCAATCTGGCAAGGGCTAGAAAGGAAGTTCTTGACCCTTTTATGGGGACGGGTGGAATACTCATAGAGGCAGGACTCATGGGACTGAAGGTCTATGGGGTAGACCTAAGGAGAGACATGGTCGAAGGTGCCAGGAGGAATCTGGAACATTATGGAGTCAAAAACTACGTTTTAAAGCAGGGGGATGCTACAAGGCTTAGAGAGCTCTTTCCGGATAAAACATT
>LGET01000081.1 GCA_001507935.1 Thermococcales archaeon 44_46 | reverse complement strand
TCTATCCCTCCATGAACTTGAGCTATAACATCTCCCAGCCCACCTTTGTGGAGAACCTCATACTTGTGGGCTATTTGAGCGGCCTGGAGAAAAGTTTTCTCTTTAAGGGCAAATCCCAAAGAGAGGGCAGTTCCGAGGGCTCCACCGGCACTGTTCCCAAAACCGTGACCATTTGGAAAGTCAAAATACTGCCAGATTTCAAGCTCCCCTTCAAAATCCTTCGGGAGGATGTCATAAGCAACGGAGTAGCTGATAACTGCATCTTCTTTTTTAACGGGCTCTCCATTAAACGCTATGTGTATGTGCCTTTCCAAGCCCTCTTCCAAGCTTATAAAGACGTTGGTTCCCTTGCTTAAATTTATGCCGGCCCCAAGTGAACCAGCCAAAAGAGGCTCTTCATTGAACCTGGGGACAAAAAAAGCCGTGATGTGTGCTGGAACAAAAGCCCTTATCAACATGCTCTCACCTCCTAGAAAAGTCGATATTTGGATTTTTAAACATAAGCCTCTATGCCTAATGATACTAACATGAACAGTAAAAAGAAAGAGAAAAATCACTCTTCAACAACATACACTGGTACTTTTCCGTGTGGGATACCTGCTTTCTTGCCGTACCACTCGCTGAGGACGTACCAGGCGCCAACGAGCAGCACTATGCCGAGCGGCAGGAGGACTGCCCAACTCATGACTCCGAGACCGAAGAGAATGTAGAGCACTGCACCGATTGCCGCAACCGTAATAGCATAGGGGATCTGAGTCGTAACGTGGTCTATGTGGTCTGAGCCAGAGAACATTGAACTCATGATCGTCGTATCGCTTATGGGGGAGCAGTGGTCTCCGAAGATGGAACCGGTGAAGGTAGCTCCGATGGTGGCGAAGACTATCTCGTTGACCTGTCCGTTTGTGAAGGCAAGGCTCATCTGGACGCCGAGGGGCACCATTATAGCGAAGGTTCCCCAGCTGGTTCCGGTTGTGAAGGCCACGAACATGGCCGCGAGGAACATTATGAGGGGCATCCACGGGCCGAGGTCAGCACCGGAGCTGGTGGCGAGGTTTATCACATAGGAGCCAGTTCCCACGGTGTCGGCTGCATTGCCAAGGCTCCACGCAAGGACCAAAACTGTGTTGGCGAAGATCATCTGCTTCATTCCCCTGATTACCGTCTCCTCCCATTCTTCCAAGGTCATTCTCTTCCTTCCAAGAAGCATTATGCTGGCGACCACCACCATAACAAACGATCCCCAGAGCAGGGCCGTTGCGGCATCCGCCTCGCGGAAGGAGTCAACGAAGCTGTAGCTGAGGAAGTTCACGCCGAAGGGGTTCTCAAGCTCTGTCCACCATCCGAGGTCTTGATCGTATGCTGCCAAGTTTGCAGCACCTGTGTACCAGAGACCTAGCAGAGACACTACAACGAGGGCAAGAACCGGTATGACGAAGTCCCACGGGCTACCGCCCTCTTTGGGTGCGCCAATGTCTGTCTCGGTGGTCATGAGCGGCTTTGCTCCGTCGCGAAGGACTTTGCCGGTCGTCCTGGCGCGGTACTCAGCGTGGAGCATCGGGCCGTAGTGCCTGTGGGTGTATGCCACTATGAACACGAGTATTATCGCCAGAATCGAGTAGAACCTGAAGGGAATGCTTGAGAGCCAGGCATCGTATGAATTGTATGATATATTGAACGCATCAAAACCTCTCCCTATCATCGCCAGCTCATAGCCAATCCACGTTGAGATTAAAGCCAGCCCGGCGACCGGTGCGGCCGTTGAATCGTCGATGTACGCCAGCATTTCCCTTGAAACCCTTGTCCTGTCCGTTACAGGGCGCATCGTGTTTCCGACTATAATGGTGTTGGTATAGTCATCGAAGAACACCAGGACACCCATGAGCCACCCAAGGACGGAGGCTCCTCTACTCGTTCTTACCCTCTTGGATAGGGCTTTTGCCAGTGCATGCACTCCACCGGACTTGTAGATGAGGCCAACGCCAGCTCCAATGAGGAAGTCGAATATGAGTATCCTGGCGTTCCAGTCATCGGTAACGCTGCCCACTATCCATTCTAGGCTCTGGGTGGTTCCGGTTATCGGGTTCCAGCCAGAGATCATTACCCCACCAATCCATATACCCGAAAACAACGCTAGTATAACTCTTTTAGACCATATCGCCAATCCAATTGCTACCAATGGGGGGAGCAAAGACAACACCCCAAAGTCTGACACAGCTTACACCTCCGTACATATTTTTCTTGAGCCCAAATTTTTCGACTTCTTTATAAATTTTTCGCAAATATTGTTGCGTTTTTGATAATATTCGAATTTTTTTATATAGCCACTAAAATTTGTCGAAATATTTTCGAATCAATATGATGTAGATTTCTGTTCTTTGTTGTATTCTAATGGTGTGCTGTGTTTAACATTATGCATTATTGCTCTTTTACCATAAAAATGTTTTCCTAACGTTTTTGGCGCTTTTTGAGAAATCACGTGAAGAATATTAGGTTGGAGAACATCAAAGCAAAAAAGATTTCGAAGTAAGATTGCAAAATTAAGATAGCTCTTTCAGCATCTCTTTCAGCTTTTTAAAATCTTTTTCCAGTTCCTCTCTAAGCTGGGGCCTATAGAGAGCAACAGCCGGATGATACATCGGCATTATGATGATCTTCCCGAAAAGTGTCTTCGCTTCAAATGTTTTTCCATGTATTTTGCTTATTGGCTCCGGCTCAAATCCAAACTTTTTAAGAATATAGGCCATTGAGTGCCTTCCCAAAGGGACTATAACTTTCGGCCGGATTACATCAATCTGCTTATCCAAGTACGGAGAGCAGGCCTTGATTTCCTCTTCCGTTGGGTCCCTGTTGTTGGGAGGCCGGCACTTTACAATGTTGGTAATGTACACTTCTTCTCTTGTTAGTCCGATACCCTCTAAAAGCTCGTCAAGGACTTTCCCTGCCCTTCCGACAAAGGGCAGGCCCTTTTGATCTTCCCAATAACCCGGGGCTTCTCCAACGAACATTATTTGGGCATCGTAGCTTCCCGAGCCGGGGACTGCGTTTGTCCTTAATTCTCCCAACGGACACTTTTTACACGTCTTTATTTTCTCTTCGAGCTTTTTCATGACTTCATTTTTTTTCATGATTAACACCCAGTCTTTCTTGGGATAAATAAGCTGTTAGGAGCTCTTTCCAGGCTGTATAGTACCCCTTTTCATAGTCGTCCCTAAACTCATGCTGAAGTATGTTCTCAAAATGTTCGAGGAGTTTTTTGGCCTTTTCATTGTCTGGGTTTCTTATAAGCTGAACTATCAGTGCATCGGTATCATTGTCACTCAATGCGGATAAAAAGCCGTTTATAGCCTTGCTGTATCCCCTACCCCACTCATCATCTCCTACTATCTTCTCAAGCTTGTCCAGATGAGCTTTCGCCTTGGAGTAGTCTCCCCTCATAAGCGCTCTGAGAAACATTTCCATTCTCATCTCTCTTGCTGGCATTCTTCACCACCATTCTATTTGAGATTCTTTGGTGTTTTTAACCGTTTCCGAGAAATCGCACATGTGAGGGAATATCCATAAATACTCTGCGGTATAGATAATAGTAGTGGCCATAATTCAGAACTTTTTGGAATACCTATGAAAGTAAATCTTCATATTTACGCAAAAGTTTTTATACTTCATATTTGTAAAAACGTGTAGAGGTGATTAGAATGGAAGAGATAACAGAGGGAGTACCGAGTGGGGAGAGAGAATTTGGTGAGCTTACTAAAAGGGTTCGCGATCTCATCGAATACCCCGAAATAAGTGAGGAGGAATTTAATGAGCTTCTTACAAAAGCCAGAGGCGGTTACGGTGGGCCCCTCCCTCATAAAACCTGGTCCCTCTGCCCTGAGACCAGGAAAGTTGTCCCCGCTGTGGTCTGGGAAAAGGATGGGAAAGTGTGGATAACAAAGAAATGTCCTGAAGGTATGATAACTGATGTTTATTATGAAGATGCTGAGATGTACAAGCGTTTTGAGGAGTGGAAATATGACTTTAAGATAAAGAGTTACAACGTTGAAAACACCGGTGTCAATTGTCCTTTTGATTGTGGTCTCTGTCCAAGGCACCGCTCCCATACCAACTTGCTCAATATAGTTCTGACAAATAGATGTAATTTGAGCTGCTGGTACTGCTTCCCAGGATATGAAGAGGCACTATTCAAGTTTGGTGGTGAAGTTAAGCTTGCAAAATTCGAAGAGATTGCAAAGATGTTTTCCTTTGAACATACAGTGCAGATAGGGGGATTTAGGGGAGAGTATTCAACTCCCGAGAACCTATATGTTTTAACTTACAATAATGGAAAGGCCGAATGGACAAGAGTCACAAAATTCCTCAGAAGAAAACACTCGGGAGAAATAATGGTCATAAAGACGAGAACTGGAAGGGAAATAAGAACGACGCCAGAGCATAAGTTCTTTATATATGAAAACGGAAAGATAGTAAAAAAGAGGGCTGATGAACTTAACGTCGAAGATGAGCTAATACTACTATGGAATCTTGAAACTGATGAGAGGGAAGAATTTGAAATAAACCTCTTAGAAGCTTTTAGATCATTACCAGAAGAAGAAAAGGAAAAAATATATGTCAGAGGGATATCAACGCTGGATCTTTTGCCGCTCAAAGAGGAATACGGAGATATAATTTATCACTGGAAGAAGAGTGATTCTATGCCTCTTTCGGCATTCTATAAATTGGGGATAACTGAAGGAGAGTTTAGACTCGGCAGGGATGCCACAAGTAATGAGCTTCCTTCTAAACTCAGAATAACCCCTGAATTTGCAAAGTTGATAGGATATTTTGTCTCGGATGGTAATTATAGCAACAAGGATTTGAGAATAACTGTTGGGCATAAGGATGTCGAGAAAGAAATAATTTCAATACTCAACTTCCTCAACCTTCCGTACAGCATATTGGAATGGGAAGGAAAAGCTAAGCAGATAGTTGTAGGTAGTAGGTTAATGCGGCTTGTCTTCAAGTATGTACTGGGAATCCCTGAAGGAGCACCCAATAAGAGGTTACCCAAGAATTTCCTGAACTTCCCGGTTGAAGCAAAGATAGCTCTACTTAGTGGACTCTTTAATGGAGACGGATATGTAGTAAGAGGAGACAAAGTTCTGCATATGGGATATGCAAGTGTTTCTAAAGGGCTTATTAGGGACATGCTATACTTGCTGGCCTCCTTAGGGATATTCGCGAGGGTTTACATGGTTCCAAAAGAGAAAATGAATGGGGCAAACCACGACCTCTACAAGATATATATAGCGGGAACCGACCTTGTAAAACTTGTCGAAATGCTTGATCTGAGAGAAGGGCATCGTAAAAAGTTAAATAACATAGGAGACAGAAAGCCCTCCAAAGTCAAGAAGGTTTCAGACTTTTACATTGACACAATTAGCGAGATAAAGGTTGAAAACTACGAGGGATACGTATATGACCTTGAGGTTGAGAATGAGAGCCATTCATTTGTAGCATCTGATGGAATTCTAGTAAGCAATTGTTTCTTCTATGCCAAGGAGGGTCAGCCAATTTATGAGCCCACTCTCGAGCAGATACGCATGATGCTCCGCAATGCAAAGAAGGAACAACCCATTGGAGCTAATGCCGTCCAGTTCACTGGAGGGGAGCCAACACTGAGGGATGACCTCATAGAGATCATAAAGATTGCAAAGGAAGAAGGGTATGACCACGTTCAGCTTAACACGGACGGCATAAGGTTTGCCTTTGAGCCTGAGCTTGTAAAGAAGATTAGGGAAGCAGGCGTCAATACCCTATACCTAAGCTACGATGGAATGACTCCAAAAACAAATTGGAAGAACCACTGGGAGATTCCATTGATTTTCGAAAACGTGAGAAAAGCTGGCGGACCTGGAATCGTTCTCGTGCCCACAACCATAAGAAACGTAAACGACCACGAACTCGGTGCCATAATTAACTTCGGCCTCAACCACCTCGACATAGTTAGAGGAGTCAACTTCCAGCCGATTTCCCTCGTGGGGAGAGTTCCAAAGAAGGAAAGACAGCGCTTTAGGATTACCATTCCCGGAGCAATAAAGAAGATAGAGGAACAGACAAACGGGGCAATAGCAAAAGAAGACTGGTATCCAATACCAACTGCTGGACACATTGCGAGGTTCTTCGAGGCTTTTGCAGGTAAGAGATACTACATGACATCCCACTTTGGCTGTGGAGCTGCAACATATGTCTTCCTCGATGAAGACAGGGTAATCCCAATTTCAAGATTTCTTGATGTAGAAGGATTCGTGGAATTCCTTGAGAGCAAGGTTGAGGAAATTGAAAAATGGAAAACTCTAGGAAAGCTTCAGAAGCTCAAGCTTGGGGCGGAGATATTCCTCAAGTTCAAGAGCTTCTATGACGAAAAATACGCTCCAAAAAGCTTTGACGTGTTAAAGATTATAAGAGAAGCATTTACACATGGAACTTACGAGGCACTTGGCCAGTTCCACTACAAGACGCTCTTCCTCGGAATGATGCACTTCATGGATGAGTACAACTACGATGTTGAAAGGGTAGAGCGCTGTGTAATTCACTATGCAATGCCTGACGGAAGGATTGTGCCCTTCTGTACCTTCAACGTAATACCCGAACTCTATAGAGACAAAGTTCAAGCTCAGTTCAGCTACAGCTGGGAAGAATGGAAAGCCCTCCACCCAGACTGGGAGTACAGTAAAGACAAGTACGTAAGAACTAGGGAGTTCATTGAAAAAATGAAGGAGAGTGAGCTCTATAGAAAGACCTACATCGACATAAAGAACTACTTCGGGTGATGGGGGATGATAAGGATAGATCTTAAATTCGGCAAAATAACCCCAGACGAAGCCCGAGAGATGCAGTACAAACTCTCACTCGATCTAGCAGTCTACAGGGTCTTCCTCAACGGGTACTCCAAGTACGGGTATGTGGTATTCGATAACTCCAAACTTCCAAAAGAAAAGCTTTTGGAGATGCTCAAGCCATTTGAACCAGAAGTCATCAGCGAAAAGGAGCTAACCCCACAAGAGCTCATCGAAAGCAGTTTGAGCTGGAAGAATACAATTGCTGTGTGATTTCCCTACTCTAAAAATTTTAAAAAGACTAGAGGAGCTTTATTTTTATTTTTCCTGCAACATCTGGTTCTTCCAGTTTAAACGAAACTATACCGCTGAA
>LGET01000080.1 GCA_001507935.1 Thermococcales archaeon 44_46 | reverse complement strand
TCGTCCGTGTCCCTTATTCTAACCTTGTTGAGCCTCTTCTTGACAAGCTCAAATGTCTCTTCCAAGCTCATGGGTCTGAGCTTGAACTCGTAGTGGAGCCTCATAAAGAACGCCGGGAAGATTTTGGAGTACTCCTCATATGTCTCCGGTATGCATACAAAGCCAAAGATGCA
Source organism: Thermococcales archaeon 44_46 (assembly GCA_001507935.1). Lineage (GTDB taxonomy): Archaea > Methanobacteriota_B > Thermococci > Thermococcales > Thermococcaceae > Thermococcus_A. The sequence continues at coordinate 7,103 of LGET01000080.1, read as the reverse complement.
TCCCGGAGGCATGTTGCTCATAAAATGCCTGAGCATCTCAAAAAATAGAATCTTATCCTCCTCGCTTGCCGTTTGTATGTTTTCCAGCTCGTCAAGAAGGAGGGCGGAATATGGATACTTGCTTAGCTCCTTTGTAAGCATCTCTGCAATATCCCTGGACTTATATTCTTTGGTTGAGGAGAGCATTTTTTCGAGCCTATCTACAAAGCCAATTTTCTTTGAGAGGTTCTCAAAAAAGATGTTGGTTCTTGTTTTTGGAGGCTTCAGACCGTTAAACATATCTCTCGTGAGCTTCAAAATGTCATTTGTGTCAACTTTAATGTAGATTGGTTTCCCACCTTGTTCTGATATCGCTTTATAGATGCTTTTAAGCCTCTGTGTTTTCCCCATTCCAAGGGGGCCGATCAGGGAGAAGGCTATTGAGCTTTTATTCCCAACTACCTCCGAAATTATCATCGAGAGACGCATGTCTACCTCTTGATAAACGTGTATGCTCTCCACGTCCTCTATGCCCTCGCTTGCTAACTGTTCGAAAGGATTTTTTGCCAAACCGTAGACTTCATAAGAGGGAGGGGAATAAACTTTAAGTGTACTCTGCCTTTCCATTTTACCCACCAAGTCTAAGTTTTAGGCGGGGGAATATATAAGTTTGTCCATAGAGGTGAAGAAAATGGCAACGTTGCTTGTAACCGTGCCGGGTGGAAGAGAAGGAGATGCTGCCCTTGAACTAGAATGGGCACTTGGGGATGCAAGGGTAAGGAGAACAAAGTGGAGAGGAGTGCTGATAGTTCGAACTTCCTTAAGCAAAGAGGAAGCCCTTGAGAGAATCAGGGAATTTGAGACGAAGGCTATATTCAAGGTACTTCCCATAGAAAAGTTCGTGGAGAGCAAAAAAGAGAAGATTCTCGAGGAGGCTTTTCAGCTTGCAAAGGAATACATCAAAGAGGGAGACAGCTTTGCAGTCAGATGCAAAAGAAGGGGCAACTGGATTTCATCTGGGAAGGAGATAGAGATAGAGCTCGGAGCAAAAATAAAGGAGGAGTTAAATGCTAAAGTAGACCTCACAAATCCAGATTGGTACGTCTGGATTGAAGTTCTCGGCAAAAAGACTGGTCTAAGCATAATCAAGCCAGAAGAAATCGTAAAAAAGAGGGTGGAGTTTTAAGCTCTCACTTTTAACTTTCACTAGTATAAGTTATAAGTGCTAAGTTATAACCTAGGCTTGACTTTATAGACGGTTTTGTCTTCCCCGATGGCTTCAATAAGCCCCCTATGCCTTCTAACACAGCTCTCACATTCGCCGCAGTGAATGGGCTTTCCGTCTTCTGTGAAACCCTGAGGCATGTAGCACGAATTGGAATACTCGTACTTTGCACCAAGCTCTTTCAGCAGTTTTGCTATGCCCTTTTTGTCGAGGTTTATGAGAGGGGCAACTACCCTTACTTCCGCCATGGTTCCATATTTTAGCATCTCGTTCATTTTCTCCACAAATTCGGGAGTATTGTCAGGAAAAGTAACCCCTTCTTCAGCATTGAAGCCCACTATAATGTCTCCTCCTCCAAGGGCATCCAAAAGCGAAGCGGCAACAGATATTAACACCAAATTCCTTGCTGGGACCCAGACGCTCTTTGCTGTCTCTTTAGCAACTTCTGTGCTCTCTAAATCCTTTGCAGTGACTTTCGGAGTTTCCCCTCCAACTAAAGTTGTTCCCCTAATTTTGGAGAATTCCTCCAAAAACTCAAGTTTGATGACTTTCAGCGGAACGTTGAGCTCCTTTGAAAAAAACTCCGCTACCTTATTGGTTACCTTCTCCTCATTGCTACCGTAGTTTATGGTTAGCATGATAATTTCATCGTAATTTTTCTTTGCCCAGTATAAGCAAGCTGTTGAATCTAAACCACCACTAAACAAGACAACTGCTCTTTTCATTTTTATCCCTCCAAAGCTATTCCTATTATCTCATCTATGCTATTAAACCCTTCCTCATTTAAAAATCTCCCTATTCCTTCGTTAATTTCTTTAAATACACTAAATCCTCTCAAGGAGACAGCAGTTCCGATCTGCAGAGCCTTTGCACCTGCCATTAAGAACTCGAGGGCATCTTGCCACGTTGTTATTCCTCCAATTCCGATGATGTCAATGTCCAGAGCTTTTGCCAAATCATACACAGCTCTTAAAGCAATTGGCTTAATTCCCGGCCCAGAATAACCACCAAATTTGTTGCTTAAAATTGGTTTTCTTGCATAGATATCAATTGCGATAGCTTTGATAGTATTTATTGCAGAGACAGCATCAGCACCAGCTTTTTCTGCTGCCAGTCCAATTTTTGCTATATCATCAATGTTTGGAGTCAACTTTGCTATTACTGGTTTATCCGTTGCATCTTTAACGGCTTTGACGACCTTATACACCATCTCTGGATTTTGCCCAATTTCCATGCCATACCCTTTAGCATGAGGACAGCTTAAATTAAGCTCAAAGGCATCTGCAACTTCGCTTAGCTTTTCAGCTAAGAATGCAAACTCCCTCTCATCTTTTCCAAAGATTGAAACTATCACAGGAAAATCAAATTCCTCGTTTTTGAATTCCTCATAAAAAGCTTCCCAGCCGGGATTTGGAAGTCCCATAGCGTTGATTAAGCCATAAGGAAGCTCAACTATTGTAGGATTATCGTAGCCTTTTCTCGGCTCGATACCAATTGATTTTGTCACAACGGCCCCAGCACCTTCCTTGTGTGCTCGCCTAAGCAAATCAGGAGTCATATCTGCGACGCCAGAAGCTAAGATGAGAGGATTCTCAAGCTTAAGCTTAGCAACTTTAACACTCAGCATTTTTTACACCTAAAGAGCAAAAGAAGTAGAGAGTTATAAGGTTTTACCTCAATTAGGCTATTTCCTAATGTTTCTCCTCGTCCAATTTGCGAGTTCAGCTATTGAAGGAATCCAAAGCAGGATTATTGTGAGAACTGTAATCGGGAAGAGTAAGGTAAAAGTAAGGTCCACAATCAAATTTGGGAGTGCTGGAGGCTCTTTGCTAAACAATCGTGAAAGACTGTTAAGAGAGGGATGACCAATTAGACCAACTAAACCTAAAATAAGTGTTGAGACTATTTTTGCAATCCAAGTCTCAAGAGTAAACGATGAAAACATGAGGAGAACGCCAATAGTTATTAGGAACCATCCGAACTCATCTGCATCAGCTTGCTCAAAGTCAATTGAATAATAAGTCATAACAATACAATAAATTCCAATAAGAATCAGCGATACAGCGATAATACTAGTAAATTTTTTTGGCAAACTATCCCGTTTCATCAATCATCCCCCTGATATGCCCACCTAATTTCAGACATTTTATTTCGTGTTATAATATTAAAAACAAGGAAGGAGAGTTTATTTGTTATTCTCTTTTAGGATGTATTTTTCGTATTCCCACCAAATGTCTTCGATAAGCATGCTCTTAACTCCATGTTTTTCTGCTACATCTCTTGGTCCAACATTGATGTCAAGGACATCTTTTAAATTAGCAATCCTCACTAATTCTTCCTTTGGGGCAATAACTTTAGCGGAAATGAATCCTTCAATTAGCTTGAAGTCTTTAATGCCATTCTTTTCCTTAAGTTCTTTTCTCAAATGCTCCTCAAGCTTCATAAGCCTTTCTGATTCTTCAACTTCCATTGGATAAGGCATCTGACCGATACCCTCTGGATATGACTTGTACCTCACCGCAATAATCTTGACATTATTTCCTAAGAGCCTTAGAACTTCATATTTCCTTAATGGTCTCTTAAAAGTTATTGTGGCACTAACAATCTCACCATTCTTAGATCCCCCACGTAACTTGGTGCCCATAAGTAATTCCTACAGTCGGAAGCTGATACTTTCACAACTCCAGCAATTAACAACCCTAGCAAGACTATTGACAGTGGTTTCCACTCCACTTGACAACACCTCAAACAGTTTTTGCGTATGAATTTAACATCTTAGTATTTATAAATTTTTCCTTTTACTAGTGTTAATTTGTTACGCTTCTTTTTTCATAAGTTCTTACTTTCTAACCATAGCTTTATGAGCTCCTTTAGTCAAAAGAAAGCCGAGTAATGGAGTGGACGTTTCTGATCATTTAGCTAAATATTCAAAAATTTCGCCAAAGTTTGCTATATTGTTTACTCTAAAATAACAAACCTTGTTTGAGTGCTTCCGCATATTAAAAAGTTTCTTACGGCGGCGGACGCGCCCGAGGGTGGGAACCCTCCTCCAGCGGCTTCCACCGAGACTTGCTCGCCCCCGCTACCCCACGAGCGCCGAACGTCCCGCCTACCGCTGCTCCCTTCCGGGCCTTGCGGGGTTCGGCGGGCAAAGGGGGTTGGTGGAGCCCTTCAGCTCCACCTCCCCCACCGCCGGCCCCGTGGGACAGGGGCTCATGGCTCCTCTCGGCTTCCGCCGCTGGATTTAGGAACCGCCCCTCGGGCTTCGGCCCCCGCATATCGACGGTTTCGGGTTACAGGGGACGCCGAACCCCCCGGCCTAGTCCGCCGCCATTTAATAATATTCAGTGATGCCTATATAAAGGTTTGGTAGCATCTGCGATAAAAGCTTGGGACTTGCCTATTTAGAACAGAGATTCAGCTCAAGCCTATTCCCTCTTGGACTCTCCAGTAATCACGGCAGAAGCTATCATGTGGGCCAATCTCAAAGGTTCAGGTATGAGGGAGCTTTTCTGGGTTAGATTTATTATCTCCTCTGCCTGCTGTGGGGGGAGCCCGTAAGCCTGATAAAATACTTTTCCTGGGATCAGCTCCCTTATTTCTCCGGCTTTTCTAAGAAGAGCAATCCTCTCATCGGCATCTGCAAAGTGCTTTCTCAGGGCATCTTCCATAGCCTTTAAATCAGGTTTTTTCCTTATCACCGTTATCACGGGCAATCCGGTTTCTTTGCTTAATCTTTCCACGTCAACGACGTTAAACCCCGCATACGTTATTCCCTTGAGCATTATAACCCTTAAATCTTTGAATCGGGAGTTATTTATCGCGTCAATCATTTTTTCGGTTGAATCTTTGCCATCGATTTCAATCCACCTTGTGACTACTCCCACAACATCTTGGGAACCCTTCATGACAACGCCAACTAAAATAGTGCGGCCTTTTCTGAGCTTAGATTTAAAAGAAAAAGTGCCGTCATCGAAGCCAATAACTCTTATCTGCGGCTTTACTTTCCTGATCATTTTGTTACCTCTAAGAGCCAGTCCAGGTATTCTTTATTAACGTGATCCACATCTATCCTTATTATCGCCGGCACGGAATACGGATGCAGTTCTTTTAAGGTCTCTTTGAGCTCACTCCAGAGGTCAACTTTTGTCTTTAGTATTGCTCCAACTTCTGTGTCCTCTTCAATCCTGCCCTGCCACCAGTAGAAAGCTTTGTGCTCTCTCAAATTGGCACAGGCGACTAGCTTTCTCTCCAGCAGCTCTTTTGTTACTCTCTCAGCACTTTCCCAATCAGGAAATGTTGTGTATACGAGAATCATCTCGCTCACTCTCCCCACCAAAAAGAGTTAGCAAAGATAAACTTAAATTTTATGGGGGTTATTTTTAATGGGGGGAGCTGATGGAAATAGTAAGAGCACATCTAAGGATATACGGAAGAGTACAGGGAGTCGGGTTTAGGTGGAGCATGCAAAGAGAAGCGAGAAAACTCGGTGTTAATGGATGGGTTAGGAATCTCCCGGATGGAAGCGTCGAGGCCGTGGTTGAAGGAGAAAGAGAAAGAGTCGAAGCACTGATAGGATGGGCCCATCAGGGGCCACCCTTGGCGAGGGTTACAAGAATAGAGGTAGAGTGGGAGGAACCAAAGGGAGAGAAGGGATTTAGAGTCGTGGGCTAACCTTTGTAATTTAGCCCTTCAATAACAACTTTTTTGGGGCAGTAGTTAACTTCACAGTAACTACACACGACTTTTTCTTTGCTCTTTTCGGGAGTGTGGAGAACGAGCTTTCTAAACCCTGGGATGTCCTTTATTCTCATAAAAACCTCTACGGGGAGTGTTCCATCTATGACAATATATGCCCTAGCATCTTCTTGCCTAAGGTTTCTGCTGAATATCTCCATTACCGAGACGCCGTTTTCATAGAGGTATCCGAGCAGTTCCGAAAGGGCACGGGAGTGCTTATCTTTCTCAAGCTCTATCTCAAGAACCTCCCATCCCATAATGGGTGCCACGTTTATAAGGCTTGGAAGAGGGTCAAGCCTCTCAAATATCATCCGTAGGGGATATGTGTTTTCAATATACTCTATGGTGTGGTAGATTATTTTTCTGTTTACTCCAACTACACGTGAGAGTTCGCTTATTGGAACCTCAATACTTCTCAAATAAATCTTTCCATTTCTTACACTTAACCCATTTTCAAAAAGGAACTCGGCAACTTTTCTTCTAGCCGGAAAGTTCTTAAAATAAGCATCCAATATGAGCATCATTTTTGACCACCTCGTATACAATGTTGTGTATGGATGAATATTTAAGCTTTTTCCCAAATTTTGAGGGGACAATCTTTTAAACCGTCTACCCAATAAGGCAACGTAAGTGAAGTGAGGGTGATGCCTATTCTGATCGTAGGTATTGATATAATCAGCGAAGAGCCAATGCGCTTTGCCGTGGTTAGCTGGTTTAATGGAAAGATAATCAAGCATGGTGAGTTTACATTTTACAGGCTTTTGAAGTTCATAAGGGCCAAAAAACCCGATATTGTTGCCATGGACAACATCCACGAGCTTGGAGAGTACCTCAGGAAGTTTATAAGGGCAATTCCGCAGGGGACAAAGATAGTTCAGGTAACCGGCAGACCTGGAGAGCAAAGAGCTCTGTGGAGCCTGGCTAAGGAACACGGAATCAGAATAGGAGACAAGTTCAACCCCTACGAAGAAGCAAAAGCATGTGCCCTTTTAGCCGCTAGAGGAGTAGGGTACGAGGTTCTCCCCTTTGAAGATGAGGTCATTATAAAAGTCTCGAGAGGAAGAAGCCAGGGAAAAGGTGGATGGAGTCAGGACAGGTATAGGAGGAGAGTCCACAACCTAATCCAGAATAAAGTCAGGGAAATTGAGGAGACCCTCAA
>LGET01000079.1 GCA_001507935.1 Thermococcales archaeon 44_46 | reverse complement strand
GCTGTGTGAGCATCATGCCCACAAGCGTGCATTTTTCCCGGAATTCTGGACTTATAGGGAGTGTCAGTCTCTTCCTGAACAGGCAAAGCGTCCATATCAGCCCTCAAAGCTATAGTATTTTCTCCTTTGCCAATATCCGCTATTATTCCAGTTCCGACGCGCTTAATTTTGTACCCCCACTCTCTCAAGTGTTCCTCAACAATTTTTGAAGTTCTTTCTTCCTCATAGCCGAGCTCAGGATGCATGTGAAAATCCCTGCGCCAGGCAATTATCTGGTTTTTAATTTTGAGGGCTTCTTCGAGAGGATTCATTGGAGTTCACCGATGTGACTAAGTTCAAATTTGTATTTTAGCCTTTCGATGCGTACTTTGAATAGACCCCACCAAAAAGCAACAACATGGAAAGAATAAAGGCATCCACTCCGCTCTCAAGGGCATATATTAACGTCGCCAAAACAACACTTGCGGTTTTTTTGTCAGTTTCTGATAATCTAAGCAAACTTCCAAATAGATACGCCTCAACTACCCCAAGGATTCCAAAATCCGCTATTGGCTGGCCGAAGAGGAAGTAAGTGTACCTACCATTAAGGGTAAACATAAATGCAACTCTCCACCTTGGGTCGCTGTGGAGTAACAATTTGCCATGGAAAAAGCCAAATGGGAGAGAGACTGAAACTATGTTATGGAAAATCAAAAATGTAAATCCCATTCTGACCAAAAGGGCTTCAAGATTTCCACTTAAGAAGACAACAAATAAGAAAACTGGTAGTCCGATTAAGGCTTGTCTGAACGTCAATTTGTTTTCGTAATCTCTTGGTAATTTGACTGAGTGGCTTCAGGAGGTGATGCCACAGTTATCTTGACAAAAATCTTTATTTTTCCATCATTGAATTCATTGACGAGTTTGTATTTGTGGGATTCCTCTATATCTTTTATTATACTGTTTCTACACTGCCACACTATCAAGTCAAACCTCCCATTCTTAACGCTAGTTTTTATGTAATCTGTCAAGAGCAAGGGATAAACTCTGGAGTTAGGGAAGTAATAACCAGCCAGAGTGTAAAGTCTAGGGCTTACTCCAATAAACCTCGGATTGAAGTTCTCACTAGCATATTGAAAAGCCTTCCCCTCTTCAAGGTATTGAATGTCCCAAGTTTGCTTATATTGAAGCAAATGATGGATAGATGATACAAGACCAATTCCAATAATTAGAACTAAAAACACCATTTTGAATCGGTTTAAAAATGAAACGTGCTTGAAAAATAACTCACTCACCGAGAAAACACCTTGTGCACAAAGGATTCCCACTAGAGGCATTAGAAAAGTCAGAAATCTTGGCTCTTTGTGCGTGACGGTTAATATCCCAAAGATGCCAACAATTCCCCAGCTGATTGTCAACCACCCAATATCGTCTTTTTTAAGACTTCCAAATCCTAAGAGGGTTAATATTATGATTGGAACTCCTAAGATTTCCAAAACTTCACTAAGGTACCTGAATGTTGAAACTGGTGTATCTTTTGTAACAACCGCCATTGCAACTGAGAATGGTTTAAGAGCACCATCATAACGAGTGTGAGCTAAATACAGCCAAGGTGCTAGAGTTAAGGCAAAGAGTGCAAATCCTATGTAAGTTTCTCTCTTCCTGAGCCAGTTCCAGTGGGAGATTAAGTATAGATATGCTACAAAAACTCCAATTATGGAAAGTCCCGTATAACGTGTTAAAACTGCCAAACCTGCTGATACGAAGGATGCATAAATTGTTTTATTGTTTCTGTCCCTATATCCCTTGTATAATAAAAAAACTGCTAAAGTGTAGAAAAAGGAAAACTCGCTGTGGACTAGGGCCCTATTTGACATTGTGAAGCTTAAGGGGTTTAGAATGTAGAAGATACTTGCAGCAACACCTTTCTTCTGATCCTTGAAAAGCCCTACTGTGAAGAGGTATACTAACGTGGCGGTTAGTGCGTAGAAAATTGCAGAAATTACTCTCGCTATTCTCAGGTGATGATCATAGCTAAAAAGGCGATAAAAAATTGAGAGGGTGTAGGGGTATAGAGGAGGGCGGTACATCATATATGCTCCTTGATATGTAAAGCTCGAGACATCCTTTGCGAGGTTTCTTGCAATGATCATGTAGAGAGCCTCATCGTAGGTTATACTCAACTTAGGAGGCTGAAAAAGTAAGCTTAGACTCAAAGCCACTAGAAATATGCAAACTAAAACCAAATTGCTCCCAACAACCCTCTTCACTTTATTAACATGCATTTTCTATCCCTCCAATAGTGGCAATGTCTTTACTAAGAAATAAGGCAAAGTAGGCTGAAACCATTAAAATCCCAAAGTTTAAAGCGTCAAAACCATTCTCAATTGCCAAGATTAAAAAAGTCAAACTGAGGGCTTTAAACGCGGGCAACCTCTCAGAGTCTCTCAATGCTACTCCCATGAGGAAAGCTTCAAAAAGCCCAAAAATACCCAAATCATAAGCCGGCTGCCCAAAAATTGTATAAGTGTAATTGTTTGCCTTGCCAAAAAGGGCCGCGACGTATTCTCTCGCATTCGGGTTGAGGAGAAGTCCGAACTTCCCAACAGGCATGCCTAATGAGAAGAGCTTTTCGTAAACCATGTACGAGAAACCAGCCCTATAAACCAAACTTTGAGCAAAGCCGAGCTTCCAAATGGAGTACACACTCTTCGTTGCGTAGAAGCGCGCTAAGAACGCCAAACCCACCAAAGGGACGCCAATTATTAAAAGCCGTTTGAGCTCCTTTTTCTCAGCCCTAAACAAGTAGGCTAAAAAAATTATGAGCGCATTGCTCCTAAAAGTTGAAACTACTGCAAAAGCTTCCCCCACGAGGAAAACAATGAGGCTCGGCTTATATGCAAGGAGGAAAGAAGCAAAAAGGGCAGATGCCAAGTATAGGTCTTTTAAATCACTGTACCTCGTTTGGGGGTTTAGAATGGGGATTACGCCTTTACACATCGCCAAGAGGGGAAGGATCACCACCAAAGCTATTCCGGCGTAGTAAGCGTGTTTATAGTACCCATCCACGCTTCTTCTTAGAATAAGCATCCCGCCAAAGAGAACGGTCAAAACAGCCACAACCCCCAAAATTCCCGCCGCTGAACTGACTAAAATGCTAAGTATGAGGTAAACATAAGCCCGCTCAAATGGAAGGTTAAACCTCTTTTCACTGTTATACCCCAAGAATAGCGTCAAAGAAAACGTCAAGGCATAGAGGAGGGCACTTAAGTTAAGCTCGCCGAGATAACTCTTAAACGCGAACTTTCCGAGTAGTGCAAGCGAGAGGTAGGTGGCTAAAAAGAGTGCAAAGATTCTATCACTCTTCAACTTTCATCACCCTTACGGCGTATTTACCCCTTATCAAGGCGTAGAAGCCTACGAAGAAGAACAAATAAACTGGTAAATCCAAAATTCCCGTCTCAACACCTACGATGCCGTAGGCGAGAGTAGTGTAGTAAATCACTTTCAAAAGAAGACTCTTAGCCTTGCTTATCATGCCGTAATACACTCCGAGCAAAAAGCCTTCAATGATTGAGAAAACTCCAAAATCCAAGTACATACCCCCCAAAAGTGTTGGTGTTATTGAAACACCCGTCGTCATGTGCAAAAAGCGTGCCACTAGGACCCTTGGTGAATAACCACCCAGGAGGTATGATCTAATTCCCGTCCACTGGAGATAACCGTGATAAAAACCGTGCCAAGGAGTCCTATCGATTATGACATCTAAAACAGAAGTCGTCGCTTGAACCCTAATGAGCTGACTGCTTATCGCATCTCCCCTCGCGAGAGCAATCCCTACAAGCCCAGCCAAAATTAGGAGCGAGAAGCCTGCTAAGTGCTTTAATTCGATGTCTTTCCCATCAAAATAAGCGACTGCAAACGCTAAAAAGCTCACTAAAACAGGAGTTCTATACCCATATAATGCTACGAGAAATGGGTAAACGAGCGAATATTTCTTCCCTTTTGAAAAAAGATATACGCTTGAGGGAACACCTAAAAAGTATGTTAAAGCTGTTAGGTGGGGATTTAATAGGTGCCTAGCTGACGAATCCAAGAGGGGTACCTTCTTAATCATAAATATCTGGAGCGCGATCAAAAGCAGCGATATTAAAAAAGCCCAAACTAAGTGTTCTTCCTTTATGACTTTGAACTCTTTCTCTTTCCAAGGCGTCTCTTCGCCTTTAAAAATCCCGTACGAAAAAGCCATCGCGAAAAGGGTGCCTACTAGGAGCGTCTTGTATGAAGCGGTGCCTAAAGCTATAAACGTCATGAAGAGGATGGGAATTACAAGAGGGAGCTTCAGCCTCATAGGGTCTTCACCCCTAGCACCCTGAGGGGCAAATTGCGCTCCTCTGAGTTCACGTAGAGCGTCCCGTACATGTAAACTTCCTTATCTCCAATGTACTTCTCCAGCATCTCAATTGGCACCATTCCTGCCGTCAAAATCACGCCATCTTGGAGGGACTGCTTTACATCAATGGAACCATAAGTGAGGTAATCCACGTTGTATTTGAGCTTTCCTATCTCTATGGGGTCAGTAAGGCCCTTTACGAATATTATCCCCGAAAAGCGCTCGGAGTAGGCGTCCACCTTGAGTTGCTCAATGACTTCACTGCACTTGCCGCTCCTGGGAGGGAGCTCATAAACGTAAACACTTCCCTTTGCTTTAATCTCAATATGCTTTGCCCTTATATCCTCCTTTGTGGCGGATGGTCCCCCTATAGCAAGCGTCTTTCCATCCTTGATGATGTAAATTGTTGAGCCGCTAACCGAAAAAAGCTCGCCCTCTAAAGTTTTTCCATCCACAGTTTCCACAAAAACAGTAACGTTAAATCCTTGTGTGAGTAAAGTAAAGCCTCTATTCGCGGCTTCGTAGATTTCTCCGCCTCGATAGTGGTCGGTGTAGTAATTAACCACAAAGCCAAGGAAAGCAATTACAACTATTAGCGCAAAGACGTTTTTATTCTCCATGCTCATCACCAAGGGCTTTTTGGACTTGAAATCTATAAAAAACTTGTGCTAACTAGCCAGGAGATCAAGCATTCAACCACATTAGGCATATTGACGGGCAAGTTAGGGGTAAATTTTAACAGGCTTATCCCTCGAAATCTTGTGAGAGTTCCCACAAACAACTTCAAGACCTTTCCCCAAGTTTCCTTTGAAGTAAACAACAATATCACCAATCTCAATGAACAAACCAACCAAATACTAATCCACAAAACCACAATTTTAAGGGAAGAATTAACCCTTTAATCGTTGATTCGGTTATCTGGTAGAGGGAACCCCGGCCTCTCCAAGCCACATTGGATATTTTTAGGGCTTTAAAATATGCGTATGGGATTGAGAACGCTGTTGAAACCCTCAATGAGATTCTAGCGTTCCAGAACTTTTAATTTTTTAGCCTTATGATGTTTTATTTTATGAGTTCAAAAGCCATCTTTGGACAGTTAATTTTAAATAGGCTCTCTCTATATCACCCACGGTTATTCTAAGAAGGAGGGATCGAGATGGCGTACAGATTCATAAAATGGTTTGAGGAATTGAGAAAAGAAGACGTCCCCCTTGTGGGTGGAAAAGGTGCAAACCTTGGAGAAATGACAAACGCTGGAATTCCAGTCCCACCAGGGTTCTGTGTTACAGCTGAAGCGTACAAATACTTTGTTGAAAACGTTAGGGTTGAAGACGGAAGAACTCTCCAAGAGTGGATTATGGACATTATAAGCAAAACCAATGTTGATGACAGCAAGCAGCTCCAGGAGAACACCGCTAAGATTAGGGAAAAGATAATCTCACTTGAAATGCCTGAGGAGATTGCCAAGGAGATTGAGCAAGCCTATAAGGAGCTCAGCCAAAGGTTTGGCAAAGATGAGGTTTATGTCGCTGTTAGGAGTTCTGCTACAGCAGAAGATCTCCCAGAGGCTTCATTCGCCGGACAGCAGGAGACTTTCTTGGATGTTCTTGGTGCAGATGACGTTAAGGATAAGGTAAAGAGATGCTGGGCTTCACTTTGGACCGCAAGAGCTACATTCTACAGGGCAAAGCAAGGATTTGACCACTCAAAGGTTTACTTGAGCGCTGTTGTTCAAAAGATGGTTAACAGCGAGACAAGCGGTGTTATGTTTACCGCAAACCCCGTCACAAACGATAGAAATGAGATAATGATCAACGCAAGCTGGGGACTTGGTGAGGCTGTTGTTAGCGGTGCCGTAACTCCAGATGAGTACATTGTCGAAAAGGGCACCTGGAAGATTAAGGAGAAGTTCATTGCCAAGAAAGAGATAATGATTGTTAGAAACCCAGAGACCGGTAAGGGAACCGTTAAGGTTCCAGTTGCTGAATATCTCGGCCCAGAATATGTTGAAAAGCAAGTCCTCACCGATGAGCAGATAATTGAAGTTGCAAAGATGGGTGCCAAGATTGAGGAGCACTACGGATGGCCACAAGACATTGAGTGGGCTTACGATAAGGACGACGGCAAGCTCTACATCGTCCAGAGCAGGCCTATTACCACACTCAAAGAGGCCGAGAGTGCCGCTACCGAAGCCGCTGAGACTGAAGAAGCCGAGGTCATTCTCAAGGGTCTTGGTGCCTCACCAGGTATCGGTGCTGGTAGAGTGGTTGTTATCTTCGATGCTAGCGAGATCGACAAAGTTAAGGAAGGAGACGTCCTTGTAACAACAATGACAAACCCAGACATGGTTCCTGCAATGAAGAGAGCCTCTGCTATTGTCACTGACGAAGGTGGAAGAACCAGCCACGCTGCTATTGTTTCAAGAGAACTTGGTATCCCAGCTGTTGTTGGTACCAAAGAGGCTACCAAGAAGCTTAAGACCGGCGACTACGTCACAGTTGATGGTACCAGAGGTGTCGTCTACAAGGGCATAGTCAAGAGTCTCGTTGAGAAGAAGGAAGAAGCAGCTGCTGGAGCCGCTGGTGGTCAAGTCGTAGTTGCAGGCGCTCCACTTATCACGGCAACCAAGGTCAAGGTCAACGTTTCAATGCCAGAGGTAGCCGAGAGGGCTGCAGCAACTGGAGCAGATGGTGTTGGTTTGCTTAGAGCAGAGCACATGATCCTCAGCATTGGTCAGCACCCGGTTAAGTTCATCAAGGAGGGCAAGTTCGACGAGCTCGTTGAGAAGCTCGCCGACGGTATTAGAACTGTCGCAGCTGCCTTCTATCCAAGGCCAGTATGGTACAGAACACTTGACGCTCCAACCAACGAGTTCAAGGAAATGCCAGGTGGAGAAGACGAGCCAGA
>LGET01000078.1 GCA_001507935.1 Thermococcales archaeon 44_46 | reverse complement strand
CAGTTGGCTCTAGCGGAACGTATTAGAGCGGTAAACGAGCACCACGTCGCCGAAACTATAATAAACTCCCACATAGTGCCGGATTTAAGAGGAAACCTGAGGAGCTTTACAAGGCAGGAGTTCAGGTGTGTGAAATGCAACACCAAATACCGGAGACCACCTCTGAGCGGAAAATGTCCGAAGTGCGGTGGTAAGATAGTGCTTACAGTCTCAAAGGGAGCTATTGAGAAATATCTCCCGACAGCAAAGATGCTGGTTACCCGCTACAATGTTATAGACTACACAAGACAGAGAATCTGCCTGACGGAGAAAGACATAAAGACGCTCTTCCAAAACGTCTTCCCGGAAACTCAAAGAACACTCTTTGGTTTTGGAGCTGACATTTGTGAGAGAATGATAGCGGAAAGAACTGGGAAGATCACAAAGAAGAATGGATATCTCGATGAGCTAAAAGAAAACGGTAAATTAAACAACTCCAAAAAGGAAGAGAACAAAAAGGAAAAAGCTGCAAAACAAGAAAGAAAAGAGGAAAAAGAAAAGCCCAAGCTCAAGAAAAAGACCAAGAAGGTCATTAGCCTTGAGGAGTTTTTCGGCAGCTAATTATCCATTATTTTTTCAATGTCTAGACAAAAAGGATAAATACTTCAAGTGACAATATCTTTTGAGAAAGATGAAATTAGTGCCTAGTGTGGCTTACCTTAGAATCCAGCGGCAGTTTTATGTGGGTTATTCGATGGCATTAGCCGGATGGATAGGGGAGCATCTGGTTATTCGTAAGGCCCTTCCGAAGCCTTCTTTTGTTGACAGGGCTTTGAAAAAGCTTGGCTTTTCTCTCGTGGGTGAAGACATTGGTGATGATGAATATTCCTATTTCTTTAAGAGAAAAGATATAGGAATTTCTGCATTTTTTGAACCCTCAAACGACCTGCTGTTTCTTCAGGTGTATCCCCTCAAAAAGAGGCTTTCCTCTGGTGTGAGCGTAAGGGCCCAGTACATAGAGTTCTACGACCAGTTCGTTGTTTCAATCGAGCCCGCACAAAAGCTTCCGCCTGGAATAAGAAGTCTGGGCATTAATCCATTAATCCTTGAGGACTACTACCCAATATCAACTCCCTATTGGGGAATGGTGCACGAGGACTGGGAAAACGACTTAAAGATGCTGGTTATGAGAGATGAGATATTCGAAGAGCTCGAGAGAAATGAGTACCGCTGTCCAGTCTGCTTTTCCGAGCTGAGTGTGGAGGACAACTATCTAAAATGCCACACCTGCGGATTTGTATATACAGCTGAAAGCGAGTTCGAGAAGGTAGTATCAAGGTTCTCATTGGGCATTGGAGAGGAAGAGATTATCTTCTAGCTGTTCTCCTGCAGTAAAATTTATAAATGCATCCATAAAGTAGTGATTGGGCGCAGCCCCGTGGTGTAGCGGCCAAGCATGCGGGACTTTGGATCCCGCGACCGGGGTTCGAATCCCCGCGGGGCTACCAGAAAAACCTGCAATTTCCCTAAACAAGGCTCCCATTGCTCTGCTGAACAACTCCATAAATAATTCCATATTTTCTGGTAAATACGGCTCTTTTGTTTCTTCCTCATAATGGGTCGCGGGATCACCAAAATGTCCCATGACCCATTCGTTCTGTTCGAAATTCGAACTATTCCTACGCCTTCTCATGGCCGCCACCACAGGACGTTTTCAACCAGCAATTATGCATTAAGGCTCTAATAAAGCTTTTTATGATACATTCGGCAAAAACCTCTAATGGGCAATGGTAGTTCGATTCTCAAGTGGGTCACGAGACTTCCGGTCTCATGACCTCTCACGAAGTGTCTTCCAAGGATAAAGCACAAAATACAGCAAAAAAGCGGAAGAGGACTAACTAGCTGAAGCTCGCAAAGCCTATCTCGTAGAGCTGCCTGAGCATGCGGAGGACTTTCTTGGCAGTGTGTTTAAACTTGTAGTCTTCAATGTTTCCCATTTTCTCGACGACTGCTCCAAGTTTCTTTGTAGCTTTATCCTCTTCAAAAAGCATTTTGAAGAGATCTTCAGTTTTAAGCTGATATTCAGTACCTTCCAACTCTCCATCCTTAGCTAACTTCAAAACTATGAGTAGAGGTTTTTCCAGCTTCTTTCTGTTGCCGTGGAACTTGGGGAGGACTTTCATGAGCAGGGCGAGGTCGAAGATTTCATCCTCGCCCCTGAAGTCAATGATTCCGTTTTTTTGGCTCTCTTTAGAATTCTCGAAAAAGAGTGCAATCTCATCAACAACACGGTAGCCGAAGTGGAAATCGTAGGGTTCAAGGACTTTATTCAGCTTAGGAAGTATCTGCCAGTATTTCCCACTATTGGCATTTTTGAGCTTTTCAAGGGCTTCCTCAATATCACCTTTTTCTTGGCCGTCTTCTCCTTTCTTGCGGACTGCTAAGAATTTTCCACCCCTTCTTAAGTCATTAAGGATGGATTCTCTTATTTTTTCAAGTTCTTCTTGTGATATTTTGTCCTCCCCTGGCGGATAATTCTTGAGGTCGACGTCGTGAAACTCCACCACAAAGGCCCTATCAAGTACTTTTGGGCTGAAGGCGTAAGTAGTCTCATCCATGTTAACCGTTCCAATGATGTAGAGGTTAGGTGGGAGTTTAAGCTCCCTTGGAATACCTTCGAATGTCTCAACCTCACTGTTGTCGTGCAGTTTTATGCTTTCCCTCGTGAATCCATTTTCTTCTCTTCCACTCTCCAAAACGCTCAGGAAGTCGGCAAAGTAGTACTCAACGTGAGCTAGGTTCATCTCGTCTAAGAGGACAAAGTAGGGCTTCGCATTAACGCCGTTGTTCTGGTAGTCTTCCACGGCCTTTAAGATGAAGTTGAGGAGCTTGGTTCTAGGGTACTCGCCGGTCAGCGGGTTGTAATATCCTAAGAGCGCCTTGGAATCACGCCAATCCGGGCGGACGGGTAAAAAGAGGAAGTTTTCTTGTGAAGGGTCAAGTAACTTAGCCAGTTCCTGGGCAATTTTTGTCTTCCCGGTTCCGGTTAGGCCTGAGAGGATTACGAAGCCCTTCGTTTTTAATGCAACGTAGAACTGGGAAACTAAATGAGGAGGATAACTGTATCCCCGTGAATCAAAGTAGCGCTTTAATGTAATGGATTTGCCCTTGGGTCCTGTTCCCTTAGTGAAATAAAACAATGCCTCACTCATGTCCTCGACCTCAGCCTCCTCAATAGCAATATTCAAAGCACTTAGGAACCTTAGATATTCCTCGGTGACTTTTCTAAGTTTCTTTTTGTTGTATTTTTGAACGACCCAGAACTTATCCAGTTCCAATCTCTTAAGTGCTTCCTCGTTCATTACATAACTGTTGATAGGAAAGAATACCCTGGGATTAAAAACAAATAGCCAAGAGCTTAGTGTGGACAATTTGGTGTGGGGAGCGCTCATTACTTGGAGAATACGCTCGAAGATCTCCTGATCTATCTCGATCTCTTTTATGTCGTTAATTTCTTCCACAATCTCCATTAGTTCTCGAAAATCTGATCTAGATAATATTTCGTGTGCAACCTCAACTGGAGCCTTTGCACTTCCCCATAACCATAATACCTCCCTGTCTAACAAGTCACGAATCTTGTTGACAGTATTCAGAAGCTCTTTAAACTCCTCTTCGGTTATGGAGTCACCTTTCTTTGCTAATTCCTTTATCTTCTGAAGGTACTCTCTAAATTCTTTCTCTTTTAAGATCCACTCCTCTTTATGTGCCATTTTGCGTTCTTTTAATAGAGATGCTAGCCTTTTTGACAAGTTTTTCGTTGCTACTTTCACCTGAAGCCACCAACCAAAGTGATCTACTATCACGAAATCAACGTTCTCATCACTACACTCTTCTTCAAAAATTTCCCTCAGTCCTCTAAGGCGGGAAAGAACTTCTGAATATTTTGTGGGCTTTCCCCATCCGAGTTCTTGGAAATACCAGTCAACAACATTATTCCAAGGAACAAAATAATTAGGATAATAAAAAGCTAGTGCCTCGGAAATAAGGCCTTTTCCCACCCCTTTTATCTTTTTCCACTTTTCAAAACGTTCATCGATGTTCTCTAAAAGCTCCTCCGGGCGAGTTTCAACG
The DNA here is from genome assembly GCA_001507935.1 of Thermococcales archaeon 44_46. GTDB lineage: Archaea > Methanobacteriota_B > Thermococci > Thermococcales > Thermococcaceae > Thermococcus_A. Next base: position 3,215 of record LGET01000078.1, on the reverse strand, counting down.
ATCTCCTTGAGGAAATTCTGCCAGAGGTTCTCCAAATCTGCTATTGATTTAAAATGGTATTGGAGGACAAAGGCACCAGAATGCAGACGGCGAATAGCCTGTTTTAGAAGCTCATAATTGCCAGTATATCTAACTTCATCAAGAATTTTCCTAAATTCATTAATGTTTACCTCAGCCCATTCTTTTTTTGCCTTTTGGAATTCAGTGCGGCAGTATTCTCTAATCAATTCTCTAAGCTCAGTCTCCTCAATCATTTTTTCACCTCCGGGACAAAACTTAGGTATCCAACTCCAGCAATCTGACCTGTGAGAATTTCATCCAGAGAAATATTCTCAATTTTTCCATTATTAACATCAAAAAATTTGGTTTGAGTGCCAAGATAGATTGCAATGGCGAACCTGCATTTTAGGGCATCTCTGTAAGTGTGCATCTTGTAAATGTCCTCGATCTTTGCCCACGTCTGAAGATCTGGGGTTCGTTCCATGTCCTTGTCCATATCTGCGAACTCTTCAATTGGTGGAATCTCGACTTTAAATTTAGCATCAAAGACTCCAACAATCTTTTTGTTCTTGAGAAGGGCAAAGTCTGGCTTAACGGGGACTGAATAACTCTTGGACCGAAATTTCCTGTTGTAATAAAGTCTCCATGCTTTTCCAAAAGATACATACGAATTTAGACCCTCTGAAAGGATGCCACTGACGTCCACTCCAATGTGAAATCTCGGTTCTCCTAGAATTGTACTAAGTTCTTTGACAAGTCTGAAGAATGCCCAGTACTCATAGAGTGTGGCAATATCTTTGTTCTCGATAGCTGTCCAAAGCCTTTCAAAGAAGGGGACATAAGCCGTAAACTCACGGTAAAGCTCAAGTAAGTCTCTGTAGCCATCACCTTTGAGGAGGGTCTGTGAGGTGTATGGAAACACTGTCATTTCCCCCACTTCTTCCCATATGGGGTCTGCTCTGAGAAACTCAAGCTCTCCATAAAGTTCAAGGATAGAGTTCATATTTGTCCCTTTAGTTTCTCTAAAGCTTTCAATTACTCTTTCTGCCCACACTATCAGCATGTCGAGGAAATATTTTGCAAAGCGGTTTTCTGGGGTGTCAAAGTTCTCATACTTCCTGAAAGCAAAAACCTTGGTTGGAGCAAAGCCATTAAGGTGCTGAGCGACTGATACACCTTCTCCCGCTGGTGCTAAATACTGTGGGTTTTGGATCATCGAAACGATAGTGTCGGGAGTTATCTCATCCAGTTCATAGGGCTCAATCCATTCCTCTTCGATGATGAGTTTTCTTTTGGCATTTTTTATCACAGTTTTAAAGGCTTCCTTAATGCGTTCTTTATTTGACCGAAGATAATGATAAGCAAAGAGCTCGTTTACCGGTTCCTCTCCTTCTCCTGCTGCAAATGCTGTCGGAGCAGAAAGAGAAAATGGTAAAGATGAAGAGACCCTTAAAATGTCTTCAAAGAGAGCGTTGTAGAACTTCTTATGAGCATCTACGATGTTCTGACCCTTTCTCTTCATGATCTCACGAACTTTCGTGGAAAGGACTTCAATAGGCTTTTTGAGTGTTCGCTGACCGTTTTCATAAATCTCTATGAAACTCTTACCTACATAGTTCTCGAATTGAAACTCTGCCATGTAAATCTCAGGAGTAATTTTCGTGGCTTTTATTTTTTTATCAAAAAGGCGTAAGATAAATTCTCGATCACCTATTAGAAGATATGGCTTCCACTCAAAAAGATAAACCGTCCCATTCTCTGGGTCTAGCCACAATTCTGCATCTTCTTTACCCGTTGACTGAACCTTGGGCTTAAGGTGATATCCACGTTCAAGTTCAATAACATTCTCTTCGGAAGTCTCCACGAAACGGCCCCCTTGATAGTTTTTTTAGTCCTTCTTGAACATGTATCTTTGAGCAACCAATAGTTTGGATGTCATCGTAAATTGTTACCCTCATATTTACACCCCGATGAGTGACTTAACTTATTATTATTTTATTATTTTTCAAATCCTAAATAAAAATTTCCAAAATACATCATACCTTCTCTTTGACTCACAAAAAGACCAAGGAATATTCCTTCGGGAATGAGCATTATCAAGCGCCCCCGAATTTACAATACTCCCTAATCGGATACTTCCATTATTCTGGATTGGAAGTGTAAACTTCTTTTTTCAGCCCAAGCTCTTGGTAGATTCCCCCTCCCAGTCATCCAGCGGACTTGAAAGCTTCTCATTTCTGATGTGGACGGAATACCACAGGCCCCCATAGCGCTTTAGATAGTCGAGCTGCCTGACCACTGTGCTGTCAGGGAGTGGAACTATCAAGAGGCCGATATCATCCCTCTGAAGGTTTCTGCGGGCTATTTCCCTCAGCTTTTCAACTTCCGGGTTTCCCCCAATTTCTATTCTCTCCGCTTTGAAATTACGTCCAAAGACCTTTTCCGCCATCTTTATGAGCTCGGGATCTTTGGTAACGTAAATCCCCACCATTAGGAGAGCATCTTCAAGCATATTTTCAATGGAGGGAATCCAGATTACTGATCTTTTTCCCAAGTCTTTCTCAAGACATGGGTAGAGCGGTATCAGCTCCCAAGCTGGCATGTTGTTCTCGTAGAGAACCAATAGGTAGCCCGGGTTAGGCAGGCCTAGTGTGAGGTACGGCCGGTTCCCCCACGAGAATGAAGGCTGTAGCACCCAACTTCATCACCCAAGGTTAATCGTGTTCAATCCTTTTGAGCCTTTCTGCAACATCCTGCAGGAGCTTCTCACATTCTTGTGTCTCAGTTAGGGTCTGGTATTCTTTCCCATTTAGCATTGAGAGCAGAGCCCCAGCTAGTGGCCATTCTTCTCTGTTAATTCCTTCAAGCATCCCTCTGGCCTCTTCTACGCTTAGATTCCCTCCGATCAGGTCTAGAGCTATCTTGAGGGCATAGACGTCAGTGTGAGAATCGCCTGTCATTTCGATTATCCTGTTGATGGCATCGTCGTAGAGTGAAGCATCTCCCAACTCATGCTGTGTCGAGTAGTGAGTGCAGATCGACTTCACCATGGAGCTGACGGCCTCTTTCTTCATGCCGAGGTCTGCATAAGTAAGGGCAAGATTGTGCAGAACAAGGCCCTTCTCCTCGGGCGTCTTTGCGTATTCCAGTGCCCTCTTAAGTACTGGGAGTGCCTCTTCAGGGCGATTGGTTTCATAATAGTGAGTTCCTAAGTT
>LGET01000077.1 GCA_001507935.1 Thermococcales archaeon 44_46 | reverse complement strand
TCCAAGCTTTTCTGCCCTCTTTAAGAGATCTTTTTCTTCAATCTCCCCAATCACAGCAAGAGCCGCCCTGCTCGCAACGGGATTTCCAATTAATGTAAAAGCATGCCCCAAAGGTGGGAGAGAGTCCATGATTTCAGCCCTGCCGATTACGGCACTTATTGGCAGACCTCCCCCAAGAGGCTTTGCTACTGTTATTATGTCCGGCTTAACTCCAAAGTGCTCTATGGCAAACCACTTCCCCGTTCTCCCAATACCGCTCTGAACTTCATCTACAGCTAAAAGAATCCCATGCTCATCGAGGATTTTCTTGACTCGCTTGAAGTAATCCTCGGGAGGTACGACCATCCCGGCATCGCCCTGAATTGGCTCGGCAAACAATGCAGCAACGCCATCCGCATAAACCTCTCCCTCGAACTTGGCTTTTATGTACTCAACGCACTTCATTTTACAAGAGCCCCTTTCTTTTCCAAAGGGACATCTGTAGCAGTCCGGATATGGGATATAGTGAACATCACTGAGCTCTCCTACTAGCGCCCTGACGTGAAAGTCAAGACCTGTTATGCTTGACGCACCATACGTGGCACCGTAATAGCTCTTAAGATAGCTGAGAATGGTTCTCCTCTTAGTGTAAGCCCGGGCGAACTTTATTGCCCCGTCGTTTGCATCGCTTCCGCTCAAACCAAAGGCTATTTTCGGCTCTTCAATTGGGGAAATCTCCGCAAGCTTTTCCGCAAGGAGGAGGGGCTCAACTGTAAAGCCGTAGATGAAAGTGAAGTGTATGAGCTTTTCAGCCTGGTCTTTTATCGCATTAACAACTCGCTCGTTGTTGCGGCCAACGTTTTGAACTGCAGCATCACTAAGAAAGTCTATGTACTCCCTCCCCTCAATATCCCACACCTTCGCGTTTTTGGCTTTAACGGCAACTACCGGGGCGTAGTTTACACGTGAAGCTTTCGGAAAGATTCTCGAGTATCGCTCTATAACATCCTCCTTTCTCAAGTTTCCCACCGGTTTAAATATGTGTTTGGAATTAATAGCATTTTCGGTTAAATTTTGCGGAATCTAACAAAAATAGCACAAAATATTTAAAATTCAGCAGACCAATATTTAAACAAAATGCTAACTAGGTGAATGAAATGAAATTGGATGAAATAGATAAAAGCATACTAAGGCTGCTCCAGGAAGATGGAAGGATGAGCTATTCAGAGATAGCAAGGAAAATAGGAGTGCCCGAATCAACCGTAAGGCTCCGGGTAAAAAAGCTCATGGAAGAAGGGATAATAAGGAAGTTCGCTGCCCTAATAAACCCCTTCAAAGCTGGCTACAGCATAGTGGCATTCATAGCCGTTGACATCGAGCCCAACAAGGTCAAAAGAGCGGTTGAAGAGCTTTCCAAACTTCCGGAAGTCGATGTTTTGGGAATAGCCACCGGAGCCCACGACGTTCTCATGCAGGTAACCGTGAAAGACCTCCAGGAACTCGAGAACTTCTTAATAGAAAAGCTTGGAAAAATTGAGGGAATAAAGAGCACGGAAACGTCAATCCTAACAAGCGTTAAAAAATGGGGATATGCAAGGGTGTTTTAGTGATTTTTCCTTGGCCCCTTCAATATTGAGATCCTCCTCTTCGTTTCTTTCACAGCTTCCACTCTCTTCTCCATTTTTCCCTGTTTCATGGCCTCCACTTCTTCTTTAAACGCCCACTTTAGCAACGGTGGGGTTATTAAAACAGAGACCGTTATGAAAATCAGCGTGGCTGCAATGAACTTTGGGGCATCGCTTTCTGGAATTGCACCACCGTGGATTGCAACCATGAGGTTAACAAGCGCAACTTCAGTCCTTGGGATTGAGCTAATCCCCATCTGGAGAGCCTTTCTAGCACTCCACCCCATAATCAGGGTTCCCAGCCCTCTGCCGACGACTTTTCCAACAACTGCAATTGTCGTCAAAACAGCCGCAAGAGATAGGGCATCAAAGCTGGTAAAAACCCTCAAATCAAGCATCGCTCCGGTGTACACAAAGAACACAGGGACTAAAAATCCGTAAGCTATTGCCTTCACGTCTTCCATTATTCTCTTACCCTCTGGAAGTTTTGATAGAACCAAACCGGCCATAAAAGCTCCCTCTATAGCGGCATCAAACCAGTGTTCTGCCAATGCTGAAAAGAAAAACATCAAAGCAAGAACCATCCCCAAAACACCCTTCTCCACGTGCAGCCATTCCGAAAAGCGTATGTACTTTTCGATCGTATACCAAGCAACCAAACCCGTGATTATAAAGAAGACGGCCATTTTGCTTATTAATCCCAAAATGCTTCCAGTACCAACTGCGAAGATGATCAAAGCTATTCCAAGGAAGTCATCTATAACGCTCGCACTTAGGGAAGCTATACCAACATCGCTCCTCAAAACCCCAAGATCCATCATAACTCTAACGGTTATCCCTATGCTCGTAGCCGTTAATAAGACTCCCCCGGCAAAGGCCTCTTTAGAGGGATAACCCATCAGCTTGAGCCCGAAGTAGCCAAGGGCTAACGGGACGATGACTCCCGTGACGGTAGAAACGGTCGCAACAGCGCCGGTTTTTTTGAGCATCTCAACATCCGCGTCAAGACCGCCCAAGAAGAGCAGGAAAATTATGCCTAGACGAGCAAGAAATTCAAACGTCTCATTAGAGTGCAGTGTAAGATATTCCGGGTTTACCAGACCAAAGTATATCAGATTTCCCAGTACCATGCCCATCAGTATCTCGCCCAAAACTCCAGGAAGCTCAAAGCGCTCCATTAGATGATCTCCTATCTTTCCGAAGATGAGAGCTACTCCAATGGTGAAGAGGATCCATTCTGGAGCCATTGTACACCACCCACCCTCATTAGTCTCAGGAACTCGTCAATAAGCAACCTCAGGCTTATTTCCCCCTCCAAGATATTGTTCTCATCGACAATTGCCAAGATCTGCACTTTATACCTTCTCATCTTTGTAAGGGCATCCATAACCGTGGCATTTTCGTCTATTGTCATAACGTTGCGCTCCATGACATCGGAAGCCTTTTCCGCCCCACCCAAGATGGATTTAAAAACCGTGCTTATGTTGCCAAGCCTTGCCTTTGTGTTCTCCGGCGGAAGGAGAATAGACAGGACATCAAGATACCGTATAACCCCCTCAAGCTTCATTTCATCCCTGTTGTTTACAACCCACACGTGGTGTCTTGTCCTGAGCAGCTTAAGCACATCAACGATAGGAGAATCAGCAGTAACAATTGGCATCGAGGGTATCGACGGCATTATATCCTTCAACTTCATCGAATAAAAAGTTTGAAGGGCTTTCTCGACGTCACCCATATTTTCACCACCATTCATCTATTTTGGAAGTTCTTAAAAAGATGCGTGCCAAAAAATTTACATCTCTAAACATTTATAACCCACAAAGCATATCCCCGAATTAGGTGAGTTTCATGAAAAAAGTTCTAACGGGGTTGCTGCTTGTACTGGTAGTGCTTACCAGCATGTGTATATCTGACAATCCCTCATCTTCATCGTCTCCCAGCACAGCAACAGAAACGTTCACACTAGATAAAGCAAAGTTCCACTTTTACATGTACGGACTGGCAACATGCCCCCACTGTAAGAAAATGAAAGAAGAAATACCAAAATTTTTCGGAAAAGATGCCCTCACATACTATGAGCTGCAGGGAAACGAACATAACGGAAAGATGTTTGAACAGCTCTATGAAATCCTTGGAGTAACTGGCGTTCCGGTAATAGGAGTATTCTACGAAGGAAAGCTCTATGCAATAGTGAACGGAGAATTTCCAGTAGACTACGCCGACGACCTTGTCGAAGAAGCCAAAAAAGCTGAGGGAGTCCTTTTTATAACTGACAAGACGTATCTAATCCCGGAAAACCAGACCGAAATCATTAATAAGCTTGAATATATTTTCACCAATGGTGAGCCGAGTGAGGTCTGAAATCAAGGCCCTCATGTTGATAATTTTGTCTTCAATTGGATTAACAGCGGGGATATTGGCAATTCTCGGGTTGAAGAACTTAATCTACCCTCTACTCGCACTGGCAGGTGCTGATTCAATAAACCCCTGTACGTTCGTCATTTACACCATGCTTCTCATAGCCCTATCCCTCAAAGAAAACATCTCCAAAAGAAGAATCTATGCCGTTGGACTGGCCTTTGTTGCTGCAGTTTACATCTCATACTACCTCCTCGGGATTGGTCTGGTGATACTTACGAAGACAATCCCGGTATGGGTCGCAGGAGTGGTTTCAATAGCATTCGGCGCTTACACATTTGTAACCGGCTATATGGAAAAAAGCAGGATAGCAAAGAAGAAAGAAGTTAGAAAAAGCATATTCAGCAGGGAAGCAACCCTCTTTGGAGCTTTCTCTCTCGGCATCATAATATCCTTTACACTCCTCCCGTGTTCCTCGGGAACTTATCTGGCATATGCAATCCTTATATCCAAAGTAGGGAGAGGCCTAACCCTGATCCTCCTGGCACTTTACAACGTCATCTTTGTCCTCCCGCTGCTCATAATACTCTTCACAGTCGGAAGCATAACAGAGAGCAAATCAATCTCACAGAGAATAGTCCAAAAGTCCAGAGAGCTTTCAATGATTGCAGGAACATTGCTGATACTCCTTGGAATATACGTTATTCTTGGGATGTAGGAAAGCTTAAATTTTCCAAATGCAAAACTTATTTGGTGTTTGCATGCAGGAATGGTACCAGTCACGGGCCCTTTACGAAACCGTCTCAAAACTCATAAAGAGGGGTGACTTTGAGAACGCACTTCAAATTGCAGAGTCGATTCCCGATAAGGTGATAAGGGCAAAGTCAATGTCAATGGTAACGGTAGAGATGGCAAAGCAGGGAAGAGACTACCATGATGCTCTCAACCAAACAATAGAAGCTATCTTTGAAATTGAAAACGATGAGAGTATCACTAAAGCCCTCATGAGCCTGGCTTTCGAGTTTCTTGGGCTTGGTAAACCAGACGAAGCTTTAAAAATAGCCGGACTTATAAGAGATATCTCCAACAGGTCAAAAATACAGGCTGAGGTGGCATTAGCCCTCGCAAGAGAGGGAAAGATTCAGGAGGCGTTTAAGATTATTAACGATATTCTCGATGAAGACGTTAAAACATGGGCAACCTCAAAACTCGCCTCCGAATTAAAGTATTGACATTCTTTTGATTATTTTGCGCTTTTCTTTTTTAGGAATACACCTGTAATAGTCCACAATCTTTTTTAAACAGTGTTAATAGTCCTCGGTGCAAGAGAGGGAGGTGATAAAATGAAGGAACTCGTGGGACTCATAGGCATGCTTCTTCTCGTGAGTTCTTGGGTGCCCCAAACATGGGAAACAATCAAAAACAAGAGATGTCCACTAAACTTGGAGTTTGTTCTGGTTTACGTTACTGCCTCAACACTGCTCGCAATCTATTCGTATCTAATAGGGGACTGGGTATTCCTAACCCTAAACTCCCTGGCAGCCCTCCAGAGTGGTGTCAATCTCTACGTTAAGCTGAGATACAAATGATTACCTTCTCTCATTCCAACAAGCCCCCAAATCGAATTACGTGCCCTTTTCAGGGCCTTTTCTAAATCCTCCTTGCCTGCTCCAGGTTTTAGGTTGAGGGTTAATCTTTCCAAAATCGTTCTTTCCTTGAATGACTTTGAATGGTTTTCATGTTTCAATATTATGATTAAGAACGTAAAAGCATTTCGGCATTGTTCCTTTATTTGATAAAGCTTTTATGGTAATTTCCCAAATCTATTTTGGTGATCGACATGGAGCTGAAAGGAAAAGTCGCTTTAGTAACCGGAGCCTCTCGGGGAATAGGAAGGGCAATTGCAGTTGCTCTGGCAAAGAAGGGATGTAACGTGATTATAAACTACGCAAGGGATGAAGAAAACGCAAAGAAAACCGAAGAAATGTGCAGAGCTTATGGAGTGGAAACCCTTACAGTTAGGGCAGATGTGAGCAACAGAGAAGAAGTCAGAGAGATGGTGGAAAAGGCCATCGAAAAGTTTGGAAGGATTGACATCCTAATCAACAATGCCGGAATCCTTGGAAAGACAATAAACCCGAGGGAGATAAGCGACGAAGAGTGGGACAGAGTTCTGGGAGTTAACCTAAAGGGAGCCTTCATAGTTACGCAAGAGGTTCTCAAATACATGAAGAGAGGCAAAATAGTCAACATAGCCTCAATAGCCGGTAAAGACGGAGGGACTGTAGGGGCCCACTACGCCGCTTCAAAAGGAGGTTTGATAGCGCTCACCTTCAACCTTGCAAGACACTTAGCACCGAACATTTTAGTAAATGCCGTTGCCCCAGGACCCGTTGAAACCGATATGATAAACGAGGAGATGAGAGAAAGGCCAAGAAAGCTTTCATTGACCGGAGAGATAGCCAAGCCAGAGGATATAGCCCATGCAGTTATTTTTCTGCTAGAAAACGATCACATAACCGGAGAAGTCGTTGACGTCAACGGAGGTCGCCTGATGGATTAAGTTTTTATTGATATTTTTCAATTTTTCCTGTATGAGGGTAATCTGGGAGAAAGAGGTAGCAGCAGAGGAAATTATTGTTTCACCAAGACCGGTGTGGAAGTGCAGAAGCTGTCCAGCCTATGGAAAAAGCCCTTCCTGCCCGCCTCATGCTCCCTCATGGAGGGAAGCAAGAGAACTAGTACAGCACTACAAAAGAGCGCTCCTGATAAAGTTTAGCATTAATTCTGAAAATTTTGACGAAGAAAAACGAAAGGTATTGAATTACATTCTCAAAAGAGAAGAAGAGCTGTTCAAAGGCGGGAACTTCTATGCAACAGCACTATTTCCGGGAAACTGCAACCTCTGTGAAGAGTGCGAATTCGAGAAAAGCGGAAAATGCAAAATGCCAAGTAAGGTAAGGCCCTCAATAGACGCCGTGGGGATAGAGCTCTCAAAAATAGTCAAGCTCAACTTCTCCGAAAGTGTTTTGTATGGGCTCATCCTTATAGATTAAAGTGGAGCCTATGAAGGCATATATCACAATGCTCGGAAGGTCAACGTGGGCCATGATAAACTCATACTACGCCGTGGTTATGAGGGGCTACAGGCCAGATAAGATCTACATCTTTCTGGAGGATATCTATTCCGAGAAGCTGCCAAAAGCTGTGGAAGCCCTGAAGATAATTTCCAGTGAATACGGCTTTTCTCCAGAGATAGAATGGGCGATAATAGAGGAAGACAACTTTCTCGAGGCAGATGAGAAGATAGGAGAACTCCTCAAAAAGCTGAAAGAAGAAGGATACGAAGTTTCTGTTGACATAACCTCTGGAAG
>LGET01000076.1 GCA_001507935.1 Thermococcales archaeon 44_46 | reverse complement strand
GACGTTGCTCCAAACTTAAAAGCCCTGGTTGGTGCAAAGCTTGCCGCAAGGCTGATAAGCCTGGCTGGAGGATTAAAAGAGCTCGCAATGATGCCTGCCTCAACAATTCAAGTTCTCGGTGCAGAGAAGGCACTATTCAGACACCTGCGGAGCGGTGCAAAGCCACCAAAGCACGGGGTAATCTACCAGTATCCAGCTATCAACAAGTCCCCATGGTGGCAGAGAGGTAAAATTGCAAGAGCTTTAGCTGGCAAATTGGCAATAGCTGCCAGAGTTGACTACTTCTCAGGAGAGTACATAGCTGAGGAGCTTAAGAAGGAGATTGAAGCCAGAATCAAGGAAATCAAGGAGAAGTACCCCAACCCGCCAAAACGCAAGGAGAAGCCCAAGAAAGAGAAGAAAAAGAAGAGATTCAAAAAGAAGGAAAAAGGAAAGAAATTCAAAGGAAAGGAGAAAAAGCGAAAGAAAGGGAAAGAAAAGGGCGGGAGGAGGTGAAATAGATGAACGTTAAAAAGCACAAATTCCCTGGCGTTTACATCGTCATCGACGATGACGGGAGCGAGAAGATAGCGACCAAAAACCTAGTGCCCGGTCAGAAGGTTTACGGCGAGAGAGTGGTTAAATGGGAAGGTGAGGAGTATAGGATATGGAACCCAAACAGGTCAAAGCTTGGCGCTGCAATCCTTAATGGTCTTAAGAATTTCCCAATAAAGCCCGGGAGCACCGTGCTGTACCTTGGAATAGCAAGCGGTACTACAGCCTCACACGTAAGTGACATCGTTGGATGGGAAGGGAAAATCTTCGGTATAGAGTTCTCGCCAAGAGTCCTTAGAGAGCTAGTTCCCCTTGTAGAGGAGAGAAGAAACATAATACCCATTTTGGGCGATGCAACAAAGCCTGAAGAATACAGAGCTCTGGTGACAAAAGTAGATGTGATCTTTGAAGACGTTGCACAGCCAACGCAGGCCAAGATACTCATAGACAACGCAAAAGCCTACCTCAAGAGCGGCGGCTATGGTATGATCTCCGTCAAGAGCAGAAGTATTGACGTGACAAAAGAGCCCGAAGAAGTGTTCAAAGAAGTCGAGAAGGAGCTCAGCGAATATTTTGAGGTTGTGGAGAGAATCTCCCTGGAGCCATACGAGAAAGACCATGCGCTGATAGTCGTGAGAAAGCCTTGAGCTTTTCTCTAATTTTTAGTTCTGCATAACAGCTCAAAGATTCACCTCACGTCCATTCCTCGGAACAAGGTATATGCGACCCCCATTGTAATCAATGCAAAAAATGTAAGCAATAACATGTGCCAAACAACATTTATTTGCACTCCCAAGAAAGATGCCCGCATCAATTCTGCTGCATATGTTAGTGGATTAAATTTCGCAATTTCTGAAACAAGTGGAGGGAGGTATTCTGGAGGATAAAATATACCGCTAACAGCTATTATTGGGGTTGTTATTATTCTATTAAACATAGTTAGCTTGTCTGGTGTTTTCACAACTGTACTGACACAGAAAGATAAAGATGAAAATATTATTGAAGTCATAACCACAGAATAAAGAAACAAAAATGGAGTAATATAAGAAAAGGTTATCTCCTCTATTATTATTGGAATTGAAATTAGTCCCAATACTATGGCAGTTGATGAAGAAATTATAACAATTGAAAGTACTCTTGAGAGAAAATACTCCCTTCTAGAAGAAAAGCTTAAAATTTGCTCTAACATTCCATTGTATTTATCTGTCCAGAGCATCGATCCACACAATACCGAAAACTGCAGAGTGTTTATCAAGATAGCAGCAGGTATAAAAAAAGTAGAATAGCTTAAATATCTGCCATACATTGGTATAGGCTTTACAATCTTGTTGTATGCAAGTGAAACTATAAAGATATAAATGAGGGTCGGGAGGAGTAAACTAAAAAACAGATGGGGTCTTAGATCATAAGTTGTTCTTATATTTCGATATATTAAGCGTTTCATTTTTAATCACCTTAAGATACGCCTCTTCTAAGTTTTCTGACTGAGTTTCTCTAATTAGAGACTTCGGAGATGCAATTGTTAGTATTTGTCCTTGATGTATAATTGCAACCCTGTCACATAGTTTCTCCGCTTCCCATAGGTTGTGGGTAGTAAAAAATATAGGTATCTCTAGCTCCCTTAAAATATTAAGAAGCTTATGCTTCGATTCTACATCCAAACCTATTGTGGGTTCATCAAGAAACAATAAATCGGGCTTACATACCAATTCTCTAGCTATTTGAAGTCTCCTTCTTTGTCCAATTGATAATTCAACAGCCTTTTTGTTTGGTTCTAAATCAAATTCATTAATAAGCTTTAATGCTCTTTCTTTTGCTTCATCTTTGCTTAATCCTTTTAAATATCCATAAAGCCAAATATTTTCAAATACTGATATATAAGGTTCAAAGCTAATTCTCTGTTGAACATAGCCAATTCTTCTTCGTTCTTCTACTGAAAGTTCACTTGGTTTTTTTCCAAAAATTTTAACAGAGCCCCTGTTTGCATTTAAGATACCAAGAACTATTCTGATAGTGGTCGTTTTCCCAGCACCGTTAGGCCCAATAAACCCAAATATTTCACGTTTAACTTCAAAGCTTATCCCCTTGAGTACCCATTCACTGTTAAACCTCTTCCATAAATCTGAAACTGAAATAATTCTCATAACTTCCCCCCGATTGATTTAAGTATTTTCTTTTTCACGGGCAAACTTGAATACTTCAAGATTACATCCAAAGCCTCATTAAATACTCTGCATACTATTGGATCGGGGTATTCCTCTCCTAATTCATAGCTCCTAAAGCCTATTCCCGGACAAACACCGCCACAAAGAGCATAATATCTGCAAGATCTACATTTTTGCAGGATACCCAAAGATGCCAACTTTTTGTATATATTCTCCCAGTCTTTGTACATGCGTTCTGAGGAAGATAAAATCTCTTCTAGTGATTTTTCTCTCAAAGATCCTAATTTCCACTCTGTCATCCTGTCACATGGAGTAATTGTCCCATCAGGTTCGATGTTTATATATGCAATATAGGGGACACAATGAAATGAGAATTGTTCGAACTCTTTGCTGTCCTGAAGTAACTCTATGTTAAATGAACCCGTAATACGAAATTCTGAATTTTCTTTATTGTAAATAGACATTAATCGCAGTGACTCCTCAATGAACTTTCGAATTTCTTCAGTATTTGGTCGAAAGTAAGTCCAATTTGCAAATCCGCATCCAACAGGCATTATCAATGTTGGGATCCACATAGAAACACCCAAATTTAACAAAAGGTCGACAAAATCTTCCATTCTTTCTATTAAATGTCCTCTCAAAGAGCTGGCTACAGCCACAGTGATGCCACTATTAGTTAATTCCTTAATTGAGGCAATAATTTTCCTATAGGCTCCCGGAACGCCAACAAACGGATCAACATCTTGTTCGCTGATACCATGTAGTGAAACCTGAACAACAAGATTGTCAATCTCAGACAATTTTTTAATAATCTCCGGAGTTAAAAGAGTGGCGTTTGTATAAACACGTAGAGGGAATGCATATTCCCCTGCATACTGAATTAGTTGAAGAGCATCCTTTCTTAAGAAAGGCTCTCCTCCTGTAAAAAATAGATAGCTCACACCATACTCAGAGAGCTGATCAATAATATCTGTCCATTTCTCAGTTGGTAGTTCTTTACGAGAGTTCCATCTGTTATCTCCTTGGAGGCAATGTTTGCACTTGAAGTTGCACCTATATGTCAAAGTTAGAAGCGCCCTGGTGCACATGCTAAACGGATAAATTTTTACAGGCTTACTTTCATACCTCTTGCTAAAAGTGATTATCCCCAAGTTGTACATTTCTAATAATGTTTCAGCAACCTTTTCTTGGGGTATCCCCAAGTCGTTAGAAACTTTTTCACACACTTCGTCAACTGTTAATTTATCTTTTGAGACTCTCATTAGAACTTCCTTGAAAACGAAGTCTCCATAATAATAGTCCTCATGATATCTAGGATCGACAAAGTAATAATTCCCTTTATACTCGTGAAGGCGCAACGGTCTAAGAAGAGATACGTACACCATTTTGCCCACCTCCATTTCCTTGGTATAAAAATTTAAAATCAGAAGGCGGAGTTTGTAAAGGGTTTCTTTATACCTTTTACAAACTCCTTATGGTAGACTGAGATTCCTATATATTGGTGTTCTCCCGCATGAAGTCCCTTAGTATTCAACACACAACTAAATTTTCTTAATTGTTTAGGGTGGTTTCTTGCTTTCATAGTAACCACCAAAGTAAAATTAACGTTATTGTTTATTTTTTTTTTCTACAACTTTTAGTTAAAAACAAAAAGTTTAATATTCCTTAAGGAAGTTAGGAATAAGCCTCACAAAATTTTAAGAAAGAAAGGAATCAAAGCAGTGGGTTCCTGAACTTCTTGCCCGGATAGTAAGCAACTCCCTCAAGCTCTTCCTCGATTCTTAGGAGCTGGTTGTACTTGGCGTTTCTGTCGCTTCTTGCTGGAGCACCGGTCTTAATCTGGCCTGCATTTAGGGCAACGGCTAGATCGGCAATTGTAGCGTCTTCGGTCTCGCCGGAGCGGTGGGATACAACAACTCCATAGCCAGCCCTAAAGGCAAGGTAAGCGGCATCAATAGCTTCGCTGAGTGTTCCAATCTGGTTTACCTTGAGGAGCAGAGCGTTTCCAGCCCCCATCTCGATGCCCTTCTTGAGCCTCTTGACGTTTGTTACGAATATGTCGTCACCTACGAGCTGGACTTTCTTTCCAAGCTCCTTCGTGACCATTGCAAAGCCCTCAAAGTCTTCCTCTTGGACTGGGTCTTCTATTGAGACTATTGGATAGGTGGAGATGAGATCCTTGTAGAGATCGATAAGCTCTTCTCTCGTGTATTCCTTGCCGCCAACAACGTAAACGTTCTTCTCCTCGTCATAAAGCTCGCTTGATGCCACATCAAGGGCAAAGGCAATTTCATCTCCGACTTTGTAACCGCTCTCTTCAATAGCCTTTACGAGGGCATCCAATGGCTCGGTTACTTCTTTCATCGGTGGTGCGAAGCCGCCCTCGTCACCGACGTTAACTGCCAGCTTACCGTACTTCTCTATGAGAATCTTCTTTAATGTGTGGTAGGTCTCGCTTACCATTTGAATGGCTTCCCTAAAGCTCTTTGCACCGACGGGCATAATCATGAACTCCTGGAAGTCCAAATCGTTGCCCGCATGTGCGCCTCCGTTGATAACGTTGCTCATTGGAACAGGCAGAACGTAAGCGTTTGCTCCGCCAAGGTATCTGTAGAGAGGCATTCCAAGGGTGTTAGCGGCAGCTTTTGCAACAGCAAGGGAAACACCAAGAATAGCGTTAGCACCGAGGTTGCTCTTGTTCTCCGTGCCATCGAGCTCAAGCATGAGCATATCTATGTCTCTCTGAAGTGTGACATCCATTCCAAGAAGTTCAGGAGCGATTATCTTGTTAACGTTCTCAACGGCCCTCTTAACACCTTTTCCGTGGTATCTTTTTCCGCCATCTCTAAGCTCTAGGGCCTCGTGGATTCCCGTTGAGGCACCGCTTGGCACTGCCGCCCTTCCCATCGCAACCGGGGTGTATACATCAACCTCAACTGTTGGGTTTCCTCTTGAGTCGAGAATTTCCCTAGCAACTATTCCAGTAATTTCAAATGGGTTTTCCATTGCTTTCACCTCGGGTGATATTTGAGGTTTCTCTTTAAAGCTTTTTCACAAAACATTAACTTCATCCCCATGGTAGAAGAAGTTAGAAAGGAAGGTCTTGGTTAGGTTCATGATTCCAAACTACAATATGCGTGAATCCATTTCAAAAGAAATGGTAGCTATATGCAGGTAGACTATCCACTAAAGACCCATAAAAAGATAGGGCTAGGAGGGGTTACACAAATAGCTTGTGAATAAGGCCAAAATGATTTATATTTTTCTTGCGTATTCTTTTTGGTGATGTTTGTGAACGGAGGTTTCAAGGCTATACTGTGGGGAGTTTTAGTTGTTAGCATAACGCTCTTGATATCAACCCTAGCTGGGTGGATACCATCAGATTCAAAACTTCCGATCTTTGTTATAATCCTAATGGTGCTACTCCTAATTGCGAGTTACCTCTTCTCACTTATGCCAAGCATAAAAACAGAGACAGCGGAATCTCAAAGTCCTCCACTGAGAATCGAACTAACATTTAAGTCCGGGTTTAATTTTGGTCTTGGACTTTTTGCTGCAGCAGCGCTAATTTACCTAATTTCGCTCATCATCACACTGATGTTGCTAACCACATTAGGCCTAGCTTTTTCATTATGAAAACGTGGCCTCCCAACCCTCAACAAATTATTTTATCATCTTGTATATGTGGATTTGAGCCTCTTTCAATGAAATGATATCCCCTATTGGTACGTGTATAATGAGGAATTCGATAGGTACGTTCGTGGGGATGTTCTTAATTAATTTTATCTGATTATTAGTAAATGTGAATCTCCTACTTCCTCCTTTAACTTCGATAATTAAAACCTTCTCGATTTTGAGTATTGGAAGCTCATAATGCTTCTCAAGGTCGCTCCGTTTTATGTTGAATTTATGAATTCTCTTGGTCTTGAAGATAGGGATTAAATGAAAGTCTTTTGTACCTTCAATCTTCCCCAATAATAGCATACAATCAGGAATGTATTGTGAGCCTTCTAATAACTCCCCTAAGGCCTTTTTAAGAGTTAATGTTTTGTTTATGTTCTCCCAAGAAATAAAATACCCACTTGAAATAAGAGCATCAATATCCCTAAATCCTTGGCGATCTTTCCTATTCACCCATACCGGACGGCGTATAATCGGCTCGTTCGGATCCAAGTCTAGAAATATCTCGACCTCAAACACATCATCTTCCTTGTGATAATATCCATCACTCACAACTAAGTATCCTCCCTTGACAGTAGGGGGCAATATCCACTCTGAGAGAGTAGAAACTAACATTTTCCTAGCTATTTTTAATCGCTTCAAAAAGTTTGATCTTTGAAAAGAATAGAAGTCCCTCTCAAAATTGGTATATGGCACCTGAGGAGATAAATAATGAACAATATCATATTGTTTTCTGAGTTCTGGTATTAATTTATTCCACAGATAATTTTGACCAATTAATTCGGCAACAGTACCTTTTATGTTGTTTGCAAGTCCTGTGGGGAGTTCAAAATTCTCAAAACGATCACTAATAAATGCTTTCCCTTTTATTTGTCTCTTCTTTGAAGGCAAGATACCCACCATCTTTAGTTTGGGGGTTTTGGCAAATTAGCTTTTCGTAGTCATATATCTGCAATGATCATCTTATGTATTTCATAAACCTAACTGTATACATTATGATACTGTTAGGATAACTGGGGCATCACCTCCTGAAGCCATTCAGTAACATCACCAGGCGGATCACCAAAACTAGAATGAATTCTGA
>LGET01000075.1 GCA_001507935.1 Thermococcales archaeon 44_46 | reverse complement strand
TTAGTTGATTCTCCGGGGGTCGTCCCAATTGATGACTTTGACGAACTCGTTATTAGGGGCGGCTTTCCGGCAGACAAGATTGAAGATCCCGTTAAACCAGCATTAAAGCTTATAAAAAGAATTTTAGAAACCAGAAAAGAAGCAATTACCGAAAAGTATGGGGTAGAGGAGTTTGAAAATGAAGAGCAAATTCTTGAAGCTATCGGCAGGAAGAAAGGGCTCCTGGAGAAAGGGGGCAAAGTTAATCTGGAAGAGACCGCCCGTTATTTCCTAAGGGAATGGCAAACCGGAAGATTCACCCTTTTTGGAAAAGAAGAAGAGAAAAAAGAGTCTTTCATCCGGGATTTTGAAGAAATTCTCGACGAAATCGAGAAGGAACACCTCTTAGACCCCAGAAGAATACTCTGGAAATATGGAGAAAAGCTAACCCTTGATAACAAGAAGAGGATCGGATTTAGAGAAATTGAGGGATTTACAGTGGGAATAGCAACAGGATTTAAAAAGTGCGACTCTGCACTAAAATTCCTTGAAGAAATAACCAAAAAGAAGATCATCGCAAGCGAATGCTTTGGTGGAAAATGGAAGGGTATAATAGCAATTCTGGAGTAAGGAGTGATTGAGATGAAGTTTATATTAACAACCTCACAGGGAATTGAAGATTTAGCAAAAAGAGAAGTTGAGATGCTCATTGAAAAGGCTGGACTAAAGGGAAAAGCAGAAGAGAAGCCCTTTGGGGTTGAGGGAAGAATAACAGCAGATATTGAGAAAGGATATTATTTTGATGAAAAAGGGAAGAAGAGGGAGTTTGAAATAGCCTCCTTTTTGAACGAAAACTCCAGACTTCTGCACAGGGTTATTCTCCGCATATCTTCAACAAGGCTAACCAGCTTAGAAAAAGAAAAAGCCCTTCAGGAGATTTACGATTTTGTACTCAACACCCCTATTGAAAAATATGTAAAGGTAAGCGAGAGCTTCGCGGTTAGGAGTTTCAGAAAAGGGGAGCATGAATTCACAAGTGTTGATGTTGCAAAGACAGTTGGAAGTGCTATCTACGATAAACTTTCACAGTTTGGAATGCCGAGGGTAAACCTCGATCATCCTTCAGTGATTTTCAGAGCAGAAGTCATTAATGACGTCTTCTTCTTAGGGATAGATACCACTGGCGACAGTTCACTCCACAAAAGACCTTGGCGCGTTTACGACCATCCGGCCCATCTAAAGGCAAGTATAGCAAACGCGATGATAGAGCTTGCAGAGCTTGATGGCGGAAGTGTTGTAGATCCGATGTGCGGGAGCGGGACGATTTTAATTGAGCTCGCCTTGAGGGGATATGGAGGGAAAATCATCGGCATTGAGAAGTATAAGAAGCATCTGAAAGGAGCGAAAATGAACGCTCTAGCTGCCGGGGTTTTGGACAGGATTGATTTCATCCATGGCGACGCTACAAAACTTTCCCACTATCTTGATAGCGTGGATTTTGCCATAAGCAACCTCCCCTACGGGCTGAAAATAGGAAAGAAAAGCCTAATTCCAGAACTCTACATGGAAGTCTTTAACGAGCTCTCAAAAGTCTTGGAGAAAAGGGGAGTCTTTTTGACCACGGAAAAGAAAGCAATAGAAAAAGCCTTCGAGGAAAATGGATTTACAGTTATCCATCATCGCATAGTAGGACACGGAGGTTTAATGGTTCACCTATATGTTATTAAATAGATCTCAGTAGTTTATATATCTATATAGTTTTTAGACAATACTATATTTTATTGCGACAATCTTTATATTATCTAAGGCTTCTCCCATTAACGGGTGAAGCAAATGAAAGGAACATTAGCAACTCTCTTGGTTTTAGTAATAGCAGTTTCTTTATTCGCCAGCGGATGTATAAGCTCAAATGGGCAGGATCAAACCCCAACTCAAAGCAACTCCAACCCTGAAAAAAGCCTTGTGACAATACGCACAACTGGGGCAACATTTCCCCAATATCAAGTTCAGAAGTGGATCGAAGCCTACATGAAGAGTAACCCCAATGTAAAGATCGAATATGAAGGTGGCGGAAGCGGTCACGGACAAGATGCTTTCCTTAAGGGTATAACCCATATTGGAAGAACTGATCCGCCGGTTAAGGAATCAACTTGGAAGAAGTTTCTTGAAACTGGCGATCAACCCTTGCAATTCCCATGGATAGTGGGGGCAGTTGTGATTGCTTATAACGTGCCCGGTGTTGATGAACTTAAACTCGATGGTGAAACCCTTGCAAAGATATTCATGGGCGAAATAGAGTACTGGGATGATCCAGCAATAAAGTCCCTGAACCCCAACGTACAGCTCCCCAACAAGAAGATAATTGTCATTCATAGAAGTGATTCAAGTGGAACCACCGCCGTGTTCACTACCTACCTAACCCTCGTAAGTAAGGAATGGGCTGAGAAAGTTGGAGCTGGAAAGACTGTTGACTGGCCAGTTGATAAGCTCGGAAGGGGAATTGGTGGAAAAGGTAATCCTGGAGTTGTTCAAGCCCTAAAGAGCACGGAATATAGCATAGCTTATACTGAGCTCTCCTTCGCTATAGAAGAGAACCTTAAAGTTGTAGCACTTAAAAACAAAGCTGGAAACTTCGTAAAACCAACCGATGAAACCATAAAAGCAGCAGTGGCAGCAGTTAAGTTTTTTATCCCCGATCCTACGGAGGGATACAAAGAAGACTCTGCTCAGCTCATGAATGCTCCTGGAGAGAATGCCTATCCAATAATAGCATTTACTCACGCTCTCGTCTGGCAGAACAAAGGTGGAAAGCACTACACCAAGGAAGAAGCTGAAGCAATAAAAGACTTTTTGAGATGGGTTCTTACTGAAGGCCAAAAGCCCGAGAACATTGCCCCAGGTTATGTAGGCCTTCCACCGGAAGTTGCTCAGATCGGCTTAAAGGCAATTGAGATGATCCAAACCGGCTGATTCCTTCTCCTTTTTTGGTGATATCAATGAGAGTGGGAGTAAACACATACATTGTGCAGGATATAAGTGGAAAAGGATTTCCCATTGACGAGCTCAAAGTCGAAGTCTTAGAGCTTAACTTCGATGACACACCAGTATTAACCAAAAAAGGCATCAATTGGGAAATTTTAAAGAAGTTATCTGGTCTTGACGTAGAATTCACCCTCCATGCACCCACAGCAGATGGAAAGAACATTAATATTGACTTAGGACGCTACAGTAGAATGAATATTATAACAATGAAGAATGTCTTCAAAGTAGCCAACAGACTTAATGCAAAAATTGTTGTTTTACATGGAGGTAACATAAAAGAAAGCTACCACCGGGCGTTTATTAATACGCGGAAACAGATAATGGAAATAGCAAGCATGACAGAGGATTACGACGTTAGGTTGCTTATTGAAAACCTTACCGATGTAAGCATCGGAACATTTCCGCATGAACTGCTTTCTCTTATGGGGAACAATGTCTCGATGTGTTTAGATATAGGCCATGCCTTTCTCACAGCAATAAAGTGGGGCCTTCCCCTCGATGAGTTTATTTTACTGTCTCCATACGTAGAAGAGCTTCACGTTCATGACAACCACGGCAACTTTGATGAACACCTACTCCCGGGAGAGGGAATGATTGGATGGAATTATGTTGAGAAGTTTATTAAAAGTACACGCCCAAAATATCTAATTCTTGAAATTAAGCAGTTCTCCAGCATGGAGGCTGTTATCAATGCAATTCAGCGGGTTAAGAAAAATATAAGGGGGTGATCCAATGAGAATGGATGGATTCAAAGCAATTGCAATAGTAGCAGTTCTTGTTGTGTTTGCTGTTTTTGCAGGGATGCTTGTTATTTACTTCACAAACGCAGTTCCTGCATTTCACAGATTTGGTATAGATGTCTATCTCAAAAATATCTGGAATGCTGCTGAAGAGCCCTCAAGAGAAGCATATGGGATAGCTGCGGCCATATGGGGGAGTTTTTACACATCGCTAATTGCTGTGTTAATAGTATTGCCTCTCTCAATATCATATTCAATTTTTGTCGTCGACTATGCGCCAAAGCGATTGAAGAATGTCATAATTATACTCTCAGACGTTATGGGGGGACTACCAACTATAATCTATGGTATATGGGGAGCTTTTGTGTTGGTTCCTCTTTTGAGAGATTATGTTATGCAGTTCCTTTATGATCATCTTTCATTTATACCGGTCTTCTCTTATCCCCCAATTACCGGCTACAGCTATCTTTCAGCAGGTATTCTTCTTGCCATCATGGTTACTCCTTTTGCATCTGCCATAATCAGAGAGGCTTATGAGATGATACCTTATACCTACCGGGAAGCCGCTTATGCGCTTGGGGCAACAAAATATGAAGCCACAAAACTTTTAATAGGCTACATAAAGCCTGCCATTCTTTCTGGGTTTATTCTCGCCTTTGGAAGGGCCATTGGAGAAACGGTAGCAGTTTCTCTTGTAATAGGCAATACGTTCAATCTAACTTGGAAGCTCTTCGCACCAGGATATACAATTTCGTCCTTAATAGCAAACCAGTTTGGAAACGCATTCATCTATGAGTATATGACTCCAGTTCTTTATGCAGCCGGAGTCGCCCTCTTCATCATAGGCCTCGGGATCAACATTATCGGATTAAGATTCATAAGGAGGTGGGAGGAGAATGTCAAGCTTTGAAGTGAGAAAACAGAAAGAGAGGCTTTTCCTAATGGGAATAGGAAGTCTCACATTCCTCGCACTACTTCCTCTCTTTCACATAATAGCTACAGTCTTTAGGAATGGATTACCTGTTATTATCAAGGAGGGTCTAAACTTCCTTACTGGAACATTTTCTAATGGTGGGATTGGGCCAGCCATTATAGGAACATTCACACTAACCTTCCTCGCCTCCCTGTTGGGACTTCCAATAGCCTTTCTGGTTGGCCTCTATGCCTATGAATTCCCAAGAAGCACAGTAGGTAGATGGACAAAGATGCTCCTCCAGATAATGATTGAGTTTCCAACGATATTAGTTGGAGTTTTCGTTATGCAGGTTCTTGTCGTACCAATGGGAACTTACTCGGCATTTGCTGGTGCCTTGGCCTTAGCAATAATTCTAATGCCTTATGTTGCTATTTATACTCACGAAGCGATGCGTGAGATTCCTTTCACTTATCGTGAAGCAGGATACTCTCTCGGGCTCACAAGAATCAAGGTACTCCTCAAGATTCTGGCACCAATGACAAAGCGTGGAATTTTTACAGGGGTTCTAATAGGTGTTGCCAAAGTCGCAGGAGAGACTGCGCCATTACTATTCACTGCAGGTGGCCTCTATGAGAGTTACCCCTCCTCAGTAACCAAGCCCATTGGCTCAATATCCCTCCTCATATACCAGCTTGTTCAGAGCCCAAGTCCAGCAGATCATGAAATGGCCTGGGGAGCCTCTTTAATCCTGCTTATTGTTTTCCTTGGAATATTCATCCCAATAAGACTTAGCTTAAAGGAGGTGAAACTATGAGGTTTGCTATAGAAACGGTTAACCTTCATATCTACTATGGCTCTAACCATGTGATAAAGGGAGTAAATCTCCAAATTCCAGAGAAGGGTGTTTTTGCCCTAATGGGTCCCAGTGGATGTGGAAAATCAACTATGCTGAGAACATTCAATAGGCTTATAGAACTTAACGAAGAGGCTAGGATTGAGGGAGAAGTGAAGCTCTTCGGGAAGAATATTTATTCCTCTGATGTCGATCCTATAGAGGTCAGAAAGCAGGTTGGTATGGTATTTCAGTATCCAAATCCATTTCCCCACCTCACTATATATGATAACGTTGCAATAGGGTTGAAACTAAATAGGCTTGTATCCTCAAAAGAAGAGATGGATAAGAGAGTGGAATGGGCTCTAAAGAAAGCCGCACTTTGGGATGAGGTAAAAGACAGACTAAAGGATTATCCTTCAAGCCTTTCTGGAGGACAAAGGCAGAGATTGGTAATAGCAAGGGCATTAGCTATGAAACCAAAAATACTTCTAATGGATGAACCTACTGCCAACATTGATCCAGTGGGAACATCAAAGATAGAAGAACTGCTTTTTGAACTCAGAAAAGATTATACAATCGTTTTAGTTACACATTCACCCGCTCAAGCTGCTAGAATTAGTAATTACGTAGGGTTCTTGTATTCGGGTGAGTTGATAGAAGTAGGACCAACAAGGAAGGTGTTTGAAAACCCAGAGCATGAGCTAACTGAGCAGTATGTTACGGGGGTGTTGGGATGAGAAAGCTCTTAGAGTTGGGGCTAAAACAGATGGAAAAACTTCTTCAAGAAATGGGAGAAACAACAATAGAATGTGCCAATTCTATTGAGAAAATTTTAGATAGAGAATGGGACAACATAGAAGACAAATCAAGCAAGTTACACATTTTGAGAGAAGAAATAATAGATATAGCCACAGAGCTTCTCGTACGATACCAACCGGTGGCTTCTGATCTTAGGTACATACAGGCATCTATAGATGTAAGTTACGACCTTTACAGAATTTCAAGATATGCAATGGAGATAGAGAGGACAATAAAAATAACAAATCCTAATTGTGAGTTTCGAGATGTTAAGAATGCTCTCAAAACCGTTAATGAGATGATTAAAACAGCCGTGGAAGCGTTTTTGTCCAAAGATGAGCTCTTGGTAGGAAAGCTCATAGAGATGGATACAAAAATAGACAGAAGGTACATAGACTCAATAAAGGCACTAAAGGAACAACCAGATCTCTGCAAAGCAGTTGAGGCTCTGATAATCAGGCACTTAGAAAGAATAAGTGACCACGCCAAATATATTGGTGGGGCAACTATCTATGTAAAAAATGGAAAGAGGATTTAATTTACTCTTTTTTATTTTAACTAACACAGAATACTTCTCTCAGCAAGCACCTCCTCCCTTAAAACTCCAATTCCCTCTATCCAAGCCTCAACAACATCGCCATGTCTCAGAGGTCCAACGCCTTCAGGGGTTCCCGTTGCAATTATGTCGCCTTTCTCAAGGGTCATTATACTTGAAACGTACTCTATTATCTCATCTATCTTGAATATCATCTTGCTCGTCCTTGAGAGCTGCTTTATTTCACCGTTAACCTTGAGACCGATTTCAAGGTCGTCAACGTTTATTTCCCTCTTATCAACAACTCTCGGCCCTATGGGTGCAAAGGTGTCAAAACCCTTCGCCACAGTCCAGGGAAGGCCCTTTTTCTTTGCTTCCGCTTGAAGGTCTCTAGCGGTTATATCCATTAAGATGGTATAACCCAGAACGTAGTCCATGGCCTTCTCCCGTGGGATGTTCTTGCCCCTCTTTCCTATAATCACGGCAAGCTCAACCTCATGGTCAACACGGTTGCTCCTTCTCGGCAGGATTATCGTTTGATCAGGCCCTATCAGGGCAGAAGGAGGCTTCAAGAAGATTACCGGTTCTTTGGGAATTTCATGCCCAAGTTCTCTTGCGTGCTCGGCGTAGTTCCTTCCAAG
>LGET01000074.1 GCA_001507935.1 Thermococcales archaeon 44_46 | reverse complement strand
AGGATTTCCTGCTGAAAGTTCATAACAACCACCAATCAACCAAAAGACTTAAGTGCTTATAACTCTAACGATCTAATGGGAACTAGGGTGTGTGATTTTTCTCTTTTTTCTTGAAAATCTCATTCTTTAGGGAAGGGGATGTTTTATCCTGTCAATGAGAAAATACAAGTTGTTTTCTTTCAAAAATTCAAGAAGAAGCCCTTTTTTAATTCTCCTTTTAATGAAGCACAGTATATTCAGCTAATGAATTAAGGGTTCCATAACGAGAGTGAGGGGCACTGTATGATCCGGAGGCCTCAGTGAAGTTTCGCTCTGAGGCAGGGCCCACACCTTCACCCATAAACCTTACAACTCTGGGTAAGTTGCTTGGTTTACGGTTGGATATGGACTCTGGGTCAGGGTGAAGCTTTCGCTTCGGTCCCTTCTCACACAGTACCCCTCAATATAGGATAGACTTTTAAGTATATAAAGGTTATTGTTTGATAAATTCTAATTAAGTCAAATTTAAGTTTGAAATTCTACCCAAAATAATTTTACAAAAAATAAGTTCATAAGTCAACTTTATCAAAGGTTGGGGAGGTGTTAGTAGGATATTTTTCTTTTGGAAGCCTTCCCTCTATGACAGCGGAACTCAGCATGAGAAAGGTTTAAATATTTCAAATTAGATTATCATAATCATGTATGAACAATTTGTTAACCGTTCGGATGAACTTGAAGTATTGAGAAAGGCTTATGGAAGCGGTAGAAAAGAGTTAATAATCATTTATGGCCGTAGGAGGGTCGGAAAGACCACTCTAGTTCGTAAATCTGTAGAAAGAATGAAACATGTATACTTTTTTGCCGAGGAGACCCTTGAAGAGGAAAATTTACGGGCTTTTAGAGCTCTTGTGGCGAAGGCCCTTAACAACCCACTCATAACCAAGGCTGAGCTCTCGTGGGAGGAACTTTTTGAGCTTCTTGATGGCACAGGGGTAGTGATAATCATAGATGAATTTCCCAACTTAATCAAAGCGAACAGAGGGATAATTTCAAAGTTCCAGAAAATATGGGATAACGCAAAAGATCTTAAGCTTGTCCTCACGGGCTCTTCGATAAGCATTATGGAAACCCATATCTTAGGGTACAAAAGCCCCCTTTACGGGAGGAGAACCCTTTCGATAAATCTCCGACCCTTAAATTTCTTTCACTTGCATGAGTTCTTCCCTGAGAAGAATTGGGAAGAGCTTGTGAGGATTTACGGCATAACCGACGGAATTCCCTCCTATATAAAGGAGGTGCAGTTCAGGCTTAACGCCGGTGAAACTCTTGAAGAAGTCTTTCAGCCCAATAAGCCCTTATTTGATGAGGCGGAGTTTTTGTTGAGGAGCGAGCTGAGGGAACCTGCCCGCTATTTTGCTATTCTCAAGGCTATTGCTTTTGGAAAGACGAAGTTTGGGGAAATAGTGAGCTTTACCGGTTTACCAAATTCAACGGTTTCTCAATACCTTAACAACCTTCAAACGCTCCATATAGTGGAGGAGAAGCATCCTGTCGGTGAACCTGAGAGGAAGAGGAATGCCCGCTACTATCTTAGTGATAATTATTACAACTTCTGGTTCCGCTTTATCTACCCCAATCGCTCCCAACTCCTGGAGTTTGGATACATAGAAGGGTTTGAAGATGAGTACAATAGGTATCTTGGGTTTGTTTTTGAAAAAATTGCAGAACAGTTTTTGAAGTGGTTAAACAAAAGTGGAAAGCTTCCATTCAGGTTTACGGAAATAGGAAAGTGGTGGTGCAAAACTGAAGAAATCGACCTCGTTGCACTTAACAGAGGAGAAAAGAAGGCCCTGCTGGTAGAGGTGAAGTGGAGGGATTTAAGCACAAGAGAAGCCAGGGGGATTTTAAGGGATTTGGAGCGCAAAAGTGAAGTTACTGGGCTAGAAAAGTGGGAAAGATCCTATGCACTAATCGCTAAAAACATTGAAGAAAAAGAACTCCTAAAAGATGAAGGTTGGCTTGTATGGGATTTGAGGGACTTTGAGGAAATCTTATGAACTAATCCACTTTTTCTTTTGAAAACTTGGCTTTTTATGATGCTGACCTCCTCCCCCAACTAATTTGAGCTTGTAGACTTAGTATTTATAAACACTTGATTTCAGACAATCAAGATATTTATATAGTTCTTGATTCTGGAGAATCAATAGGTGGAAAGATGAAAGATCTACTGGTTCTACAGAATCCTAGGTGCCAGGGTAGATAAAGAATGGACTTTAGAGAAATATGTTGTACTACTATTAAGTATCATAAACCCAGGAAACTTAACAGTACCGTAAAGTTCTATGGATGAACATGAATGAGCTCATGCATCTCCTCAACTGATTTGTTTATAGCTGGGCTGTTTCAAAGGTCTGTCTGGAGGAATGATTTAACTATCCCTCAAAATCTCGCGGATTCTTCTCTCATCTAACACTATTAACTCACCTAGCACTTCTTTCTATCATAAGAACTCAAGGATGAGTCTTGTTTTCCAACTCCCCTTTGTCGATGAGGCGCATTATATTCACCTACTGAATAATTCAGTGTCGGTGATAGCTCCTCCGGCGTGATTTTGACATAGTGATGAATATCCTTTGGAACTTAAACCCATAGGGCAAACATTTATAAGCCTTAATTAAATTTAATTAAATGTCATTAGAAATGGAGGTGTCAGTTATGGATGAGGAGAGAAAGTACACAACCGTTTCAATACCAAAGCCCCTCTACGACAAAATAAAAAAGAGAATTGAAGGGACTGGGTTTACTTCAGTTTCAGACTACGTCACCTATGTCTTGAGGGAAGTTTTAGCCAGCCTTGAGGAAGAGGAGAAAGAGGAAGTCTTCAGCGAAGAGGAAGAGGAAAAGGTCAAGGAGCGTCTCAGGGCTCTTGGCTACCTTGACTGAAGCTTTCTTTTTTAGGTGATAGCTATGGTCTCAAAGCCACACGGAGGAAAATTAGTCAGAAGACTAGCAGCTCCCAAGACGAGGGAGAGGATTCTGAGCGAGCAGCATGAGTACCCAAGTGTTAAAATCAACCATGGAAGGGCTATTGACCTAGAAAACATTGCTCATGGAGTTTATTCTCCGCTCAAGGGCTTCCTGACAAGGGACGATTTTGAGAGCGTTTTGGATCACATGAGATTAAGCGATGACACCCCATGGACCATTCCGATAGTCTTAGATGTTGAGAAGCCGGGCTTCGAAGAGGGAGATGCTATTCTGCTCTACTACGAAGATTTACCGATAGCTAGGATGCACGTTGAGGAAATATACACTTACAGCAAGAAGGAGTTTGCCGTAAAGGTCTTTAAAACAGATGATCCAGCCCATCCGGGAGTTTCGAGGGTTTATTCAATGGGTGATTACTTGGTTGGTGGTGAGATTGAGCTTTTGAATGAGCTCCCCAATCCATTTGCCAAGTATACCCTAAGGCCCGTTGAGACGAGGGTTCTCTTTAAGGAGAGGGGATGGAAGACGATAGTTGCCTTCCAGACAAGGAATGTTCCGCATCTTGGCCATGAATACGTGCAAAAAGCTGCTTTAACCTTCGTCGATGGACTTTTCATAAACCCTGTCCTCGGAAGGAAGAAGAGGGGCGACTATAAGGATGAAGTGATAATCAAAGCCTACGAAGTCCTCTTCAAGCACTACTATCCAAAAGATGCTGCAACTCTAGCGACAGTGAGGTATGAAATGCGCTACGCCGGGCCAAGAGAAGCAATTCACCACGCGATAATGCGTAAGAACTTCGGGGCAACACACTTCATAGTTGGGAGGGATCATGCTGGCGTTGGCGATTACTACGGCCCCTATGAGGCATGGGATCTCTTCGATGAGTTCCCAGATTTGGGCATAACCCCGATGTTCATAAAGGAGTCCTTCTACTGCAAAAAGTGCGGTGGAATGGTTAACGCAAAGATTTGTCCGCACGACAAGGAGTTCCATGTGAGAATAAGCGGGACAAAGCTCAGAAAGATGATAATGAACGGCGAACAGCCACCGGAGTACATGATGAGGCCGGAGGTTTATGAAGTAATTGGGAGCTTTGAGAACCCATTCGTGGAGTGAGCAAAACGGTGTACTCCTTTCCAATTTTTATGGTGAAAAGTTGTGAAAGAAATTGAGGTAGTTTACGAAAATGGGATGTTCAAACCTCTCAAGAAGGTGAAACTCAAGGAAGGCACTCATGGGAAAGTGATAGTTAAGGTAGGAATAGCAGATGTCATAGAAAATTTCAGCAGGAAAGTGAAAAAAGACGCTCTACAAGAGTTTCTGGAGGAAAGGAGATGATCATTGTAGATACTTCCGTCTTTATCGATACAAGTGATGGACTCCTTCAGCCATCCGAAAGAGAAGCTAAACAATGGTGGTCAAAATGAGTCTAATAATCCACCACTGGGACACTGATGGGATAACCTCAACGGCTTTGCTTGTGAAAGCATTGGGCTTGGAGAAATTCAAAAACCTAAGCCCACCCATAGGGGAATTCCGATTTGATGAGAGAATCAGGAGAGCTATTGAGAAAGAGGGAGAAATTTACGTCCTTGATCTAAACCTTCCGCATGAAGTTGAGGGCATTAGTAAAAGCATAGTCTTCATAGACCACCACATCCAGCCAAGGATAAAAAATCCAAAGGTAAAGCAGATAAACCCAGCCCTTGGTGGAGAAGAGGCCCCTTCAGCATCTTTTGTTGTTTCGGAGTACTTTAACGTGTGGAATGCCTGGAGTGCCTTGGGGGTCATTGGAGATATCGGGGAGAGGGCTTTTGAAATCCCCAAAGTTGGCGAGCTTTTGAAGATAGAAGGCCTAACAAGGAAAGATGCGTTAAGGATAGTCGAGCTCATTGATTCAAATTACATCGCGATGGACAGAGAAGGTGTGGAAAAAGCCGTCGGAGTTGTCCTCGAAAACTCTGTAAAGGGCCTTTTGGAATATGAGCCCTGGATCAGGAAGGCTGAGAGCATAAGGAAAGCTATTGAGGATGCCCTCTCCAAGGTGGAGGTCAGGAAAGGAATTGCATTCATAGATTTCGAGAGTCCTTTCAACATAATCTCCAAGGTGGCCAGAAAAGCAGTTTGGGAGCTCGGCTATGAGGGGGCAGTTGTTGTTAATAGGAACTTCCACGGGAAGGCCCAAGTCTACTTCAGAGTTTCCCCTAAAAAAGCGGAGGAAATCAACATGGGAGAGATAATCTCTCAACTCAAGGAAAAGAGTTTCAATGCAGGAGGTAAAAGGGAAGTTCTGGGCTGCATATGTGAGAAGAATAGAATTGAAGAGGTTTTGAATATAATTAACGCTCATCTGAGGTGATCAATATGGAAAAGAGAATAAATGAAGGGATTGAGAAAGTTAAGAAGGTCTTTGTCATTGGTCTTGACTCAGCCCCGCCTGAGCTCTTATTTGGCAGATTTTTGGATGATTTACCCAACATAAAGAAGCTTGTGGAAAAGTCTATCTATGGCCCTATGCAGAGCACAATTCCGGCCATTACAATTCCGGCCTGGATGGTTATGGCCACTGGTAAAACACCTGGAGAACTTGGCCTTTACGGCTTTAGACACAGAAAGAGAGGCACTTACAACGACATATGGATTGCTCACTCCTTGATGATTAAGGAGAAGGCTGTGTGGGATTACATAGCCGAGAAGGGCAAGAAGTCAATTTTGATTGGAATTCCCCCGAGCTATCCGCCTAAGAAGGTGAACGGTTATTTGATTAGCTGTTTCATTACCCCAGATGCTTCCGTGGATTACACCTATCCCAAGGAGCTCAAGGGTGAGATAGAGAGGCTTGTGGGAGAATACATGTTTGATGTTGTCTTTAGAAAAGAAAACAGGGATGAGACCAAAGAAGGGCTATGGGAGATGACGAAGAAGAGGTTTGAGGTTATAAGGTATTTGATTCAGGAGAAGGATTGGGACTACTTCCAGTTCGTGGAGATCGGCCTTGATAGGGTTCACCATGCATTCTGGAAGTACTTCGATGAGAACCACCACCTTTATCCGGGCGATGACAACCCATACAAAAACGTCATTCCAGATTACTATAAGCTTCTCGATGAGGAAATTGGGAAGACTTTGAAACTTCTTGATCTGGACGAAACTGCAGTGATAATAGTCTCTGACCATGGTATAAAGGCTATGAAAGGTGCCTTTGCAATAAACCAGTGGCTCATTGATGAGGGATTGTTGAAGGTCAAGAATCCAGAGATTCTGAAGGAAGGGAGGCAGGTTAGATTCAACGAGCTCGATGTGGACTGGAGCAAGACGATAGCCTGGGCCTGGGGAGGTTATTACTCCAGAGTATTCCTGAACGTCAAGGGAAGAGAGCCCCACGGAATAATTGAGCCCTCTGAATACGAAAAAGTTAGGGATGAAGTTGCCGAGAGAATAAAGGGCATTAGGGGCCCCAACGGTGAGAAGTGGAACACCAAGGTCTTCTACCCTGAGGAGATATACCCGATAGCCAAGGGAGACAAACCGGATTTGATGGTTTATCTGGATGACTTGAACTGGAGAGCCGCTGGGACCTTAGGTTACGATACTCCATATCTTTTAGAGAATGATTTGGGCCCAGACGATGCGGTTCACGCTGAGTACGGAGTTTTCTCTCTCTATCTCCCGGGAATGGAGGAGTCAAAGAAAACGCAGCTCACCATCTATGACTTCGCACCAACTGTGCTCAAGCTCTTTGGAATGAAGAAACCGCTCAGAGGGAGAAGTTTAATTTAGCTTGAATTTTAAATATAATTTTAGGAGGGTCAAATCAATGAAGATAGTGTTCATCCCTCATGCATTGGAGCGAATGAAAGAAAGAAAAATTTCCAAAGAGTTGGTTATTGAAACCATCACGTCTCCTGATGAAGTTTACATTGGATATTTTGGGAGAAAGGTAGCACAGAAACGGTTGAATGGAAAGTTAATACGCGTTGTGTATGAGGAAAGTAAAGATGAGGTAGTTGTAATAACAGTTTATATAACTTCAAAGCTTACCAAATATGGGGTGAAAAATGATGAAAATCTCCTATGATCCAAAGCATGACATTATGTACATCAAGTTTTCAGAAGCAAAAATAGTTGATACTGTTGAAGTTGACGAAGGTGTACTTATAGATTATGGTGAAAATGGAGAGATAGTAGGAATAGAAATTATCAATGCCTCTATAAGATTCCATGGCAAACCTCTGGATGAGATCACCATAAAAATTGAAGAATCGACAGTTTTGTAACCATCTTGGGCCTTGGAGGGAGTAAGATGACAAACTTAGAGAAGGGCTTTACAATATGGCTCACGGGCCCAAGCGGGGCTGGAAAAACCGTTTTAGCCGATGCTTTGAAGAAGAAGCTCGTGTCAATGGGCTACAGAGTTGAAATCCTCGATGGTGATGTCATAAGGAAGACCCTTTATCCTGAGCTGGGCTTTTCAAAAGAAGCTAGAGAAATGCACAATCGCATCGTAATTCATATGGCCAAGCTCCTAAGCCGGAATGGAGTAATAGCGATAGT
>LGET01000073.1 GCA_001507935.1 Thermococcales archaeon 44_46 | reverse complement strand
AATGATAAAGGCGGTGTTTTTTGATTTCGTTGGCACACTCCTAAGCAAAGAGTATGAAGATACCACCCACCAGAACATAATAAGGGAAGTTTTGAGAGACGCCAAGGCAGAAAACGTTGACCCGATGAAGGTATGGGAAGAATATGAAGCCATTACAAGCGAAAGATTCAGGCAATTTGCCGGGAAACCCTACAAGCCAATTAAATTGCTTGAAGAAGAAGTCATGCAGGAGCTTGCCGAAAAATATGGTTTTGAGCTCTCTCCAAGATTTTGGGAAATTCACCTCAAAATGCACCAACAGTATGGAAGGCTCTACGATGAGGCCATTGAAACTCTAAAGACGTTAAAGGAGCGAGGATATCACGTTGGGCTTATCACAGATTCTGACAGTGAATACCTCAAGGCCCATCTTGAAGCATTGGGGATTTTAGAGCTCTTTGACAGCATAACAACGAGCGAGGAAGCAGGCTTTTACAAGCCCCACCCGAGAATATTTGAGTTAGCCCTGGAAAAAGCAAATGTCAAAGGAGAAGAAGCAATATACGTTGGTGATAATCCTCTCAAAGACTGTGTCGGTGCTAGACAGGTTGATATGATTAGCATCCTGCTGGATAAAAAAGGAAGCAAAAAAGAGCTGTGGGGAGAATGCGAATTTGTTATAAGCGACCTTAGGGAGGTAATAGTAATAGCGGAGGAGCTAAACGGTCAGTAACGGCAGGGATCTTCACAGCTCCGCTAGCGAAATTTTCATCATCCCGTTTTAGCGTTTTTATTTCAGCTTAATCTTTTCTTTGCTTCCCACAATCTTTGGAATGCCGTTATCCATGCTAAAACTGCAACGGCATAAACACCAATATCGACCCTGTTGAAAAGGGCCGTTACAATTATTATGAGGAGCCTCTCTGCCCTCTCAGCTATTCCAATCGCGAGAGTACCGCTTCCAGCAAGTTCCGCCCTGCATCTCTCGTAACTAACCAAATATGAACCTATGAGCGCAATAACTGCAATCTCCCATTTTACCAACCCTCCATATGCGATTCCAAACAGCACTGCCCCATCGCTTATTCTATCGAAGGTTGAGTCCAAAAATGCTCCAAACCGTGAAGTTTTTTCTGTAAACCGCGCCAAAGTTCCGTCAAGGGCATCTACAAGTGATCCAAAGAGCAGTACTAATGCGGCAATCCTCTGAGAGCCTTGAGCAAAGAAATACGCCCCCAAAAGAGATATCAACAGTCCAACAAACGTAAGCTGATTTGGAGTAATGCCTATCTTAGCTAAAGGTTTTACTATAGCCTCTAAGTATCCCTTAACGTTTGAACGGTATCTATTCAACATCTTCGCACTCCTCCAGAGATATTACCTTCTTCCCTTTTTCTTGTGGGATTATCTTAACCTTTGCGTTTTTGAATTCTTTTTTGAGTCCCTTTCCTTCGAGGAGCCTATCGAGAAACACCGCTAATGCTGCAACTTCACTATGGGGCTGATTTCCAACAGCCACGTTGTAGTGGGCAATCTCATAGACTTCCCTCGGGACTTTCTCAGCACCAACAACAATCAAGATGTCCTCATTCTTTGCCACTTCCCTTATCTTTGGGATAGCTTCATCAATGTGTATTCCATACATAGTTAAATGAACTATCTTTCCTTTCCACTCTCTCAAAATCTGCCTCCAGTGGGGGTTAAATTCAATCTCAAACGGCCCTCCCCAACGTTTTACAACGTCTGTAACGCTCTCGTATACATGCTCATCCTTTTCAGCTGCTATTATGATTTTATCCGCTCCAAAAGCCCTCGCAGTTAGGGCTACATGGGTTGTTATTCTTTTGTCCCTTTCCGGCCTGTGTCCCAATCTGAGCACTACTATCATTTGTACACCTCCACCAGGATATCCCAGTACTCTCTAAAGTTTTCTGGCCATGGCTTGTCTTTATAAAATTTGTATAGTGCATCAACGTTTTTTGCAAGATTCTTCGGATCAGCTTTCTGAAAGACAAGGTTTAGTTCCCTTTCAGGAGCAGAAGCAAATAAGAAAAGGGTAAATATACGCTCGTTTTGATTCATGTTGATCAGCACCACTGATAATTTTGGCTTTACTGTAGGGTTAAGTCTTTCAGAGACGACCTTCTTTAAGGACTCTTCTATATTGGCCAAGTACTCGGGGCTTACATCCACGTGTTCGTGCTTTTCTTCCTCTTCCGGTGCTTGAGCTACAAGATTGTAGACCCCATCTGTTACCATTTGATAGATCTTGGGGAAATATGGGGTTGCTATGTATTCTTCTCTCGAGCCAAAGAATTCTCTCTTGAAGTCTACAACATACCATCTCCCCGCTGAATAAAACTCTGAAATTGCATTCTCCGTGCAGTCTTCCCCGTTATAAAGTGTTACAACCCTAGCCGGAATATTCAAAGATCTTAAAATCCCTGTGAAAAGAAGTGTGCCCTCTTCGTAGCTTATCTTATTCTGGGGAAGTATATTAGAGGGGTTTGTGGTCGTTGTGATGTCCCCAAAGGTGTATCTGCTTTTAATCATATCATAAACTGCCTTCGCAGCTTCAATCTCTGAGGTGGCGTTTTTCACAAGTGAAAGAGACTCATTTTTTAATAGTTCTCGGTTTATCTTAGATGTAGAATTGAATTTTTCTTTCCAAAATCCATCAACGAGGTAAGGTAGCCCTATCCAGTAGTACTCTTCATCATAAGCGACTCTTAAAGTGTCGTCATCATAGTTCCACGGTCTCCAAAGAGTTTTGACAAATCTGTTTTTAAGCTCTCTCTTCTCCTCTCCATTTTCAGAGTAGATTACGGAGATAGTTATATATCCCTCTTCTGGCATGTAGGGGGCTTTGATCACATAAATCAGCCCATGTTCTTCTCCAGGAAGAATATTTGCTGGAACCTCTGGCTCTCTGACAATTTCCATGCCATCTAATAGATTCAGCGAGATTCCTTTAAGTGTTATGGGGGCGTTGCCAGTATTTTTCAGCGTTATCTCAACTCTAAATTCGCTACCCCCTTCAACTTTCTCTGGAGAAGCAACGCTTGCACTCAAAACCCCAAATAAAGGTATCTCGCTTTCTTTTTCCACGACGTTTATTATCAATTCTTTATAGAATCCACCCCACGTTCTCTGAAGTTCATCCACTACCTCTACGGATGCTTTGAGCATATATCTACCGGGATTTGAAGGAGCCTGGACTATCCATATAAGCTCTGCCCTCTCGCCTACTTTGAGAGGTGCCTGCAAAGAAGGGGCTTGAAGTATCCTAAAGTCTGGGTTGTTAAGATACAGGTTAACCCCAGTTATCGCGACTTTTCCAGTGTTGTTGACCTTAACTATTATATGAAAAATATCCCCCTCCTTAACGACGCTTTTGTCTGTATTAATCTCAACTTTTGCCGGTTCCTTAACTAAGCATCCAGAAGAGAAAATCAGAAGAATGAGCACGATTGGAATAAATTTTAAATACCTCATGCTTTCCCCCCAAAGTTCTTTTAAAGATAAACCTTAATAATTTTTAGGTGGTGCCAGTGATAACTCTAACTACAGATTTTGGCATCAAAGGACCCTATGTGGGAGAAATGAAAGGTGCTATTTTGACAATAAATCCGGAAGCAAAAATAATTGACATTACTCACTCGATAACACGGCACAGCATTGTTGAGGGCTCTTTTGTTATGGAGCAGGTTGTAAAATATTTCCCCCCAAACACTATCCACGTAGGGGTTATTGATCCAGGGGTAGGCACCGAGAGGAGAGCAATCATAATAGAAGGCACCCAATTTTTAGTGCTCCCTGACAACGGCTTAGCAACGCTTCCCCTCAAGTGGATACAGCCAAAAGCCGCATATGAAATAGACCTCAAAAAAATGGAGACGATCATTGGGAGGAAAATAAGCTCAACTTTCCACGGAAGAGATGTGTTCGGGCCTGCAGGAGCACTGCTCAGTCTTGGGTATGAGCCTTCGAGGTTTGGAAAAGAAATTGACATAGAAAGCATAATCAAGCTTGATCTAGAGCCTAAAAAACGAGAAGATTGCTGGCTTTTGAAGGTTATCTATATCGATGACTTTGGAAACGTCATTCTAAACCTCGAAAACTATGAACGACCAAAATACGTCGAGATTCTGGGAAGAAAAATTCCTTATTTGGACACCTATGGCAAGGTAAAACCTAGAGAGTTGCTCTCTCTTCCAGGAAGTCATGATTATCTTGAGATAGCGGTTAACCAAGGTTCAGCTGCAGAGTTTTTGGGACTTAAGGTTGGGGATGAAGTGAAGGTAAAACTAATCTATGGGGAGGGATAGATAATGAGAGGTCTTTTCGTTGGTAGATTTCAGCCAGTACATAATGGCCATTTAAAAGCTCTCGAATACGTTTTTGAACAGGTTGATGAGGTTATAATTGGCATTGGGAGTGCTCAGGTTAGCCATACTTTGAAAAACCCATTTACAACAAGTGAAAGAATGGAGATGCTTATAAGAGCTCTGGATGAGAAGGGAATTCCGAGAGGAAAATACTTCCTCGTTGCCCTACCAGATATAAACTTCAACTCCATTTGGGCTCCGTATGTAGAAGCAATGGTGCCGAAGTTTGACGTAGTCTTTACAGGTAACTCACTAGTTGCACAGCTTTTTAGAGAGAGGGGTTATAAAGTAGTAGTCCAGCCGATGTTCAGGAAGGATATACTCTCTGCTACAGAAATAAGGAGGAGAATGATTGAAGGCGAACCATGGGAGGATCTGGTGCCAAAGAGTGTGGCAGAATATATCAAAGAGATCAAAGGAGTTGAAAGGATAAGAATGCTTGCAACGGATCTGGAGAAGAACGAGAAGGAGCTTCAGGCACCTATAAGGATTCCGGAGTTTTGAGGCGAAGTAAATGAGGGGAAAGCCAGCTCTTATGGTGGCATATTCCTTTCTCATTTTCCTCATCGAAACTTACCTCGGAATCGGCAATTGGAGAGTTGTTGGTCTCTACATGACTACTCGAAGAGTTGGACAGGATCCCTGTGTCGCGTTTTACTGTGTAACATCTACTTGGATTCTCGCCTTGGCCATTTTGATAGCTCCCTTGCTCATTGCTTACCTTATCCTTGGGTGTTATGGTCTGAAGGAGTTCGCAAAGAGCCATTTACTCTTCGGCCTTCTTCTCGTCCCTGTTGGTATCTGCAAGACGCTCTATGGTGGAGGCTTTGTGATGATGCTCATCTTCCTCTCCCTTGCAACTGGTCTTTCGTACTTTCTTCATCGCGATTACTACGAAAAACGCATTGACGAGCTCGCTCTGGTGGTTTTTACATGGTTTGTAACAACATCGGCACTGATGGTTAAGCCCTGGGCATGTTGAAAGCTTTATCAGATGGACATCTTAACCGACAAATATTTATAGTAGCGAAGGTAAAGCTTGACCATGAGCTATTCATTCAGACAGTTCAAAAGGCTCCTGAGCTACCTCAGAGACCACAAACTACACTTCGTAGGCGGCTTAGTCATAGTCCTCCTTATGTCCTACACTAACGGCGTGATTCCTATCCTCATAAGGGAAGCCATAGACCAGGGTGTAACCACCGGCGAGTATCGGGTTGCCATCCGGTACGCTCTCCTCGTGCTTCTTGTGGCGATTCTTAACGGGGCCTTCAGCTTCATCGGTAGATATCTCCTTGTTAAAGCCGCTCAGCACGCCGTTTACCACCTCCGTATGGACGCCTTCAGGGCAATCCAGCGGCACAGAATGGAGTTCTTCGACAAGACCTATTCCGGTCAGCTCATAAGCAGGATAACCAACGATACCGAGAGGATAACGCGCTTTTTATCGTTCCGCGTGAGGATGTTCGTCTATTCCGTCTTCCTTATCATCGTCTCGCTCTACTACATGGTCCGCATGAACCGGGCCCTCACGGGCGTTGCCCTCCTCACGATAGCCCTCGTGGTCGCTTTAAACACCACCTACGCGAAGAAAGTGAGGCCAATCTACGACGAGGTGAGGCACCAGACAGGAGTAATAGCCTCTGTATCAACGGGTAGTATAGCTGGGGTCAAAACCATAAAGGCCCTCTCAGTGGAAGAAAACATTCACGAGAAGTTCCAGAAAGAGAACGAGGAACTTTACAGGCTCAACGTAGAAGCCACCAAAATTACAGCTCTCTACGGCAACGCACCATTCCTCGTAATGGGAATAGCCATGAGCGTTATGCTTTACTACGGTGGAAAGGCTATAATAACCCAAAACTTAACCGTTGGTGAACTCACTGCCTTTCTAACGTACATGCTCACTATGACATGGCCCCTAAGAGCCCTAGGCTTCACCATAGGGGACATACAGAGGAGTCTTGCCGCTGCCTCAAGGCTCTTTGAGGTTACCGACTCTGCTCCACCGGAGATTGATCCGCCCGACGCTGTAGAGCTTACCAGCCCGCGCGGGGAGATCGAGTTTAAGGACGTTTACTTCACGTACCACACCGGAAAGACCGTCCTAAAGGGGCTGAACCTGAAGATAAACCCCGAGGAGAAAGTTCTCATAACCGGTCCGCCCGGCTCCGGAAAGAGCACCCTGCTAAAGCTCATAGCCCGCTTCTACGAGCCGGAAAGGGGAGAAGTCCTGATTGACGGTGTGGACGTGAGGAAGATAAAGACGTCCTGCCTGAGGAAAATAGTCGCCTATGTCCCGCAGGAGCCCTTCATCTTCAACAGGAGCATAAGGGAGAACATAGCGCTGGCGAAGCCCGACGCGAGCCTTGAGGAGATCATCAGAGCTGCCAAAATAGCGAAAATCCACGACTTCATTTCATCGCTTCCAGATGGCTACGACACCGTTGTCGGCGAGAAGGGCGTAACCCTCTCCGGCGGCCAGAGGCAGAGGATAGCTCTGGCGAGGGCGCTGCTCCTTGAGCCTAAGATAATCCTCCTCGACGATCCAGTATCAAACCTCGATGCAAAGACCGAGGAGAGCCTGATCGAAGACCTTAAGGACATCCTTCAGGGCAAAACTGCCCTTATTGTCTCCCAGCGCCTTTCAATGACAAGGCTCGTAGATAGGGTAATCGTCATGGTCGATGGCAGGGTCGTTGAGGATGGAAAGCCGGAGGAGCTGGCAGAGAAAGGCGGGCTCTTCAGCGAGATGCTCGGCAGGGGTGGGTGGAATGGCCAGTGAAGTGCAAAAGTCATCACTTTCACTTCTGAAAAGGTTCATAGGCGAGGCCCTCTCCCATAAACGGACTCTCACGATAGTCGTTGCGAGCATAGTGGGCTCTGCCCTGGCCACGCTCGCTCCCCCGTACATCCTGAGGATAGCGATAGACCGCTACATCCTTGCAGGCAATTATTCCGGCTTTCTGGTTGTGGCCCTTCTCTACCTTGCCTCTCTCGTGGCCCAGTGGTTCTTCGCGACGCTCCAGACTTTCTACATCGAGGTCTTTGGGCAAAAGGTGCTCCGCGACCTGAGGGCGAGGCTCCACGAAAAGGTTCTCCTCTCAAGCCTGGACTTCTTCAAGGACAAATCGACCGGAGACCTCGTTTCGAGGATAGTGAACGACACCGGAATAGTGAACGACGTCCT
>LGET01000072.1 GCA_001507935.1 Thermococcales archaeon 44_46 | reverse complement strand
TTGAGTCTGTGATCCCATCTGGGGATCACGACAACCACCTGAAAGAATTCAGCAAAAACCCTAATAAAGGTTACTATAAACACGCCCTCACTAAATTGTGAATACGTATGAAGAAAAACCTTCATAGTGATGGAAATGGAGGAGCTATTGAGAGCGTTCACAAAAACCCTTGAAAAATTCGAGCTTACAAGCTCGGAGATTAAAATATATTCCCTTCTCTTAAAGGAGCAGCTAACGCCAAGACAGATTGCAAAAAAGCTTGATTTATCCGAGAGAATTGTCAGGGAAAAGCTCAAGCACCTTCTTGAACTTGGACTGGTGGAGAGGGAGATGGTAAACAGAGGATGGCTCGGTTATATCTACAAAGCCAAAGCACCAAAAGAAGCCTTAAATTCCATTCTCTCCAAAATGGAAGAATTTATGGAAAATTTCCAAAAAGAAGCAAAAAAAGTACTCTAAAGTTCAGGCTTTGCCCTCAAGGAGTTCTCTAACGTACTTCGGCATCTGGAACAGAGTTTCGTGCCTTTCTGGATCATAGTACTGCAAGTTGAGGTCCTTAGCTCTATCTAAATCAATTTTTGTGAAATCTACGTCGCCCTTAACCCCAACTAGGAAGCTCCAGGGGGAGGCATAGCCTATCACGGGGAAGCTGAAGTAGTAAACCCTGTCAAAGACCTTCTTCATGTTTTTGTAGGCATCAAGCAGCTCGTCTGTGAAGAGGTAAACGCTTCCAGCTTGTGTAATATACAAACCTTTTTCTCCCAGAGCTTCGTACGCATTTCTATAGAACTCTTCACTGAACAGCAACTTTGCAGGGCCAACGGGGTCCGTTGAGTCCACGATTATGACGTCAAAGTGATCTTTGTGGCTCTTCATGTATTCGACGCCGTCTCCTATTATGAGCTCCGCTCTCGGCTCTTCTCCTTTGAGAGCTCTCTCTAGAAGCCCTCCATCAATTTTCAAGTATTTCATTGAAATCTCAACAACTTTCTCGTCTATCTCCACCATAACTGCCTTTTCAACGGTTTTGTGCTCAAGCACTTCCCTTAAAGCTCCCCCATCTCCCCCTCCTATGACGAGAACTTTCTTTGGATTTGGATGAGCGAGCATAACGGGGTGAACTAGTGGCTCGTGATAGCTTCTCTCGCCATGCTCAACGAGCTGAACAGTACCATCGATTACAAGGAGTTTTCCAAAACCCTCAGTCTCATAAAGCTCTATCTTTTGATATTCGCTCTCCGCTTCCGTTATTTTTGAAACAACTTTAAATCCCACACCATATCCTCTTGGATACCACTCAATGAATTCCATTATGCTCACCTCGGTTGAAAGCTTATTGGATGTCTTTTAAACTTTTTGCCTTTATGTTGCTGAATATTTGACAAAAAATTGGATTTAAGGGAGGTAATAAAAGAAAGGAGGTCACTCCT
Source organism: Thermococcales archaeon 44_46 (assembly GCA_001507935.1). Lineage (GTDB taxonomy): Archaea > Methanobacteriota_B > Thermococci > Thermococcales > Thermococcaceae > Thermococcus_A. Next base: position 6,136 of record LGET01000072.1, on the reverse strand, counting down.
TAAAGAGAAGCCCTCTATCGAGCTTTACAACGGTTGGCCTCTTACATTTTAATTCTTTGATAATATACTCACTCGCTTTAAGGGGCATTGTGTGATCCCCACATGTGTAAACATCAACGGCAGCATAGCCATGCTCAGGCCATGTGTGAATTGCGATATGGCTCTCAGAAACGACAACCACACCAGAAACGCCCTGAGGAGAGAACTTGTGGAAGCGTTTATCAATAATAGTCGCATTCGCTACTTCAGCAGCCTTGGTAAGTATTTCTTCTATCTTCTCTATGTCGTCCAGTATTTGAGGATCGCATTCGTAGAGATCCAAAACAACGTGCATTCCTATTGGGGTTTCGACTACTTGAGCCATCGCCTTCACCTCCCTCCATCAACAACACCTCCCTTAACTTTCTCACTAAAGACAGTAGGATAAATTGAAAGGGTCAATAGGGCAGCATAACAACGGCTGCAACGGCAGCAGCGGGCTTGTCCTTAACAGTTACCTCAGCAACGGCGGCTTTGAATTCCTTAAGCTTCCAGCCTCTGACCCTAAAGCCTTCTTCAACCATTTTCTTTACCATTTTCTCGGCTTCTTCCTTGGTGCAGTAGCCGCTGTATTCATAAATAAGCCCACCACTGTTGTCCTCGCTGATTCCCACGCCAAGGGCAGCGCTGATTGTCGCTCCCGGTTCGTCGCTCTCTATGTGAGCGTAAACTGTTGGGAGAAGCATTCCTATTGGGATGTTCTTGGGAAGTTCGTCGATCCACTCGATGTGGGCGGGAATGACACTGCTGAGCTTCACTAAGTTAACGTTTCCGATCCCCATTTTGAGCAAGGCGTTGTCAAATGCGTTTAATTTTGTTCCTCCCTCAGCGCTTGCAGCGAGCAAAATGGCTTTTTTTGGAGTTGTCCAGCTCATATCTGTTTACCTCCCCTTTTTTCGTATATTTCAAGGTTAATCACGATTTTGAGCTTATTTAACCAGTAATTTTATTATCAATTGGGTTTTACATTTAGGTTTGCTTATAAACCTTTCGTCTTTGCTTAGAATAATAGCAAAAAGGAATAAACATCCCTGTGTCCCTGCAGAACCCCTTAAACGGGCCCAAAATTAAAAATGAACTGGAAAAGCTAGGAATTTTTAGCCGATAGAATTCTTCCAATTGTGACGGAAACAAACATTCCTAAGATGCTGGTCAAAGATGCAAGTGCATAGAGGTGCTGACTCAGTACTCCATACTCATATCCCAGCTCACCTACGAGCAGTCCAAGGACTCCGAAGCTAGCTACCCCGCTGGCCCTTATTATTGTTGTTCTGATATCCTTGTTCCAAGTGAACCCCATTGTCAGGAGGATTCTGAGGACATAGACCAAGACAAAGAGATACACCACTTCCACTGAGAATTCAGTTTCAAAGTTTATTCCTCTCCATGCAAAGAAAATTGGGGCGAAAATACCGTAGGTTACTCCAGATATTATTGTGTGGACTCTCTTATACTGCTTGGTTCCTATTAGGTCACTGTGAAGCAAAAGTCCAACGACGAAAGCACCGATACTAAAGTGAAGCCCAATCATTTCGCTGATAAGTGCTATTGAGGTTGCGAGAATCATTACCAGCCCAAAAACTGCCTCATCACTTTTTAAATTCCTGAGTGCCCGGATAATCAGTACTTTATGCTTAACGTTTAGGAAATAGTTTATTCCAAAGAGGGCTCCTAAGAATACGCCGTCTTTCAGCAGCTCAACAAGCAAGCCCAAATACGTTAAGTGGTAAACTTCAAAGTTAACCAGAAGGTATAAACTGAGAAGGGCCCCAATTTCGCTTATCACGGCATATGAGAGGGCTACATGCAGGAAATCGCCTCCAAAAAATCTGGACAATCTAAGAACTATGGGGGCTGAGGCTACAGATAGTATTGAGCCGACTATAAGGTTCTCGTGAGAGAGCGTATAGTTTGTGAAAGGAAGAGTTACAAAAGTCATTAAGGCGTAGGTTAAGATGTACAGGGGAAGGCTCTTTTTACCGCCTAGGTGGACCTCTTCTGGATTAACCTCCAACCCAGCATACATCATCAGGAAGAATACACCAAGTTCCGCAAGAAGGTTCAACTCCTCCCTGGGCATTGAAACGAGAAAGCTTCCCAGTAATAGGCCCGCTGAGATCTCTCCAAGGAATCCGGGATAGCCTATGCGCTCAAATATCTCGGCAAGAACCCTTGCAACTGCAATTATGATGAACACATAGCCAATTACACCAATTTCCACTGACATCCCCATCTTTTTGGCGTCGCCTTATATTAAAAAGGTTTTCTAAAAAGGCAAATCATATTAGCCAGATGTCCAATATCTATTTTTTCTTGCCACATAATTTTCGGAATATTCATAATCCGTTGAAGGCAAATGTTAAGGCAGTTAAAGAATGAGTAAGATTACAGAAAAGTTTTTACTCTGTAAAGCGCTATTTGTATTTATGAGGCACTACGAGATTTTGAAAATTAAAGAGAACGGAAAAGTAGAGATACCTCTTGAATGGGCATATGAAGTCGGGCTTGTTAAAGATGCCTACTTTCTGGTGGAGATTGATACTAATCTCCATGAAATCCACCTTGAGAGAGTAGCCCTTCCCGGAAAAGAACTTGTAGAGATTGAACTTGTAGTTAAAGACAGGCCAGGAGTTTTAGCTAAAATTACCAGCACACTCGGAAAGCATAAGGCCAACATCTTATTCAGTGAAGCCGAAGAGATGGAGCCCCTTGGCCTTGGTGCAATAGTTGCGGTCGTAGATGTCAGCCAGATGGATATAAGCAAGAAAGAGCTCATTGCAGAACTGCAAAATATTGAGGAAGTCATGGAGGTTTCGCTAAAGGAAATTGAATAAAAACAAGAGCAACACAGCAGTGAACAAAACCATATAGGCATTTATCTCTTTGCCCAGGGTTTTGAATTGCTCCGGCGTAAAAGCCTTAAAGGATACCTCAAAGACTCCCAGCTTCCTGAGCAGGTAGAATATAAAGATGGCAATGACAAGGCTGATGGAGTCCTTGAAGACACTGAGATGCGGATGGAGGTAGATGCCTCCGAGAAGTGTTAGAATTGCAAGAGACAATGAAATCGCTTCTTTTCTCCTGGGGATTTCGATTTTTTCTCCTCTTTTCGAAAGATAATAGTTGAGCTTTGTAAACGACACCAGCGTACCGATTCCGCCTGCATAAAACGCGTATTTCAGAAATCCTTTAAGGTTCTCAATTAGCATAGCCTTCCCAAATGCTCCGATAAATGGGCTGACACCTCCGATAGCGAGGCTTAGCAAGACGATTGCAAGCATTAAACTCTTGTTGTTTCTATACGATAGTTTTTCCAAGTCCCGAGTCCCATAATGCTCCGCTAAGCTTCCTACACTTAAGAAAAGGCCACCTTTAAATAGAGAATGGGCTAGGGCGTAGTAGGCGGCGGCCAAAGGGTTTAAGAGGGATATTCCGAGAAGCACGTAGCCCATCTGGGAGACTGTATGATACGCTAGAAGCCTTTCGGAGTTTTTTTGTAGAATCGCCATTGCTATGCCGAAGAACATGGAGAGGAACGCCAGAGTGAGCAATGGTTTTTGCATGGAAGTATTGATTGGGAACGTCAATGTGAGAAGAATCATCCCGTATGCAGGAGCTTTGACCACAAGGCCGGAAAGCAGAGCACTTACTGGAGCATCTGCCTTGGAGTGGGCATCTGGAAGCCAGAAGTACAGAGGGAAGATTCCGCTCTTCAAGAGCAGAGATGTAAAAGATAGGGCTAAAGCCACGTTAATCTCCCTCGACATTTCCAGATTTTCTTTTATAAGGGCTAGGTTCAGGTAGCCTGTTTTCAGGTAGATAATCCCTATCCCCAAGATGAAAATGTATGAAGCCAGAAGGGAAAAGACCGTGTATTTGAAAGCTGCCCTCCTTGCTCCTTTCTCCTTTGAAATTCCCACAAGAGCAAAGCTTGCTACCGATGCTATCTCCATGTAGATATAATAATTGAAGAGGTCTCTGCTTATAAAAGCTCCCAAAAGCCCCGAATGAAGAAGGAGGATAAGGACATAGGCCTTGTTTTCAATTTTCCTTGGATAGTAACCCCACACATAGAGGGCAACAAAAGCAGAGAGAATAAGCTCTGCCACTATAAAGGGGATGTTATAAGCATCTACGGCAACCTCAATGCCAGAGACTCTGCTCCAGTTTCCGACAACTTCATTGGAGGGGAGGTTATTGATTATTTGGGGTAGAATAAGCCATGGGGACAGCATGCCAATTAGGAACAGATGCTTGGAAAACCTCTCTCTCCTTAAAGCTGGAAGGATGGAGGTTAAAAATGCCGCAGCAAGCGGAAATGCAACGATAAGAGGAATCATTCTTCTTCCCTCCTCATTTTTAGGATTAATGCCAACGCAAGAGATGTTATAGCGACATCAACAACGAGAGTGGTAAGCATAAGGGTAGCGGGTAAAGGATCAACGACTTTTTCCCTGGGCATTATTGGAACGTCCCCCCCTTCTATGTATCCAGTGCCGATGAAGAAAAGGACGAGCCCTATGGATACTACGTTTATGGACAGGACTATCTTGATTAGGTTTTCCTTTGTCATGAGGCCATAGAGTCCTATGAGGATTATTATGATTCCAGCAATTTCGGGATTAATCACGCTCCACCCACCTCAGCAGGATGTAAAACATGAACGTAAATGCCGCTCCAACCTTCAATGCAACGCCTATGTTAAATAGGGGGATTATTCCACCGCTTATAAGGGAGCCGAGCTCTCCTCCTCGCAAGAAGTTGTAGAAAAATCCACCAAACACTACTCCAGCTGTTGCCAAGAGGACCAAAAATCCTCCTGAAATCCCCTCGATGAGCTGAACCTCCCAGAATTTGAAGGTTTTTCTAACCCTGTTGTAACCGTGGGAGGTTATTAAAAGGATAATACTGACCGCTAAAATGACTCCCGCCTGGAATCCTCCTCCCGGACTTAAATGACCATAGAGCATTAGATAAGCGGAATAAGCCACTAGAAACGGGCTTATGAGCTTCGTTGTTGTTCGCACTATCAAGCTCATCTTCATTTTTTCTTCCCTCCCAGAAGAAGGTAAAAGCCCGCAATTGCTGTAAAAAGGAGAGTTGCTTCTCCTAAACTATCGTATGCCCTCCAATCCGCCAAGATTGCCGTTACTAAATTGGGAATTCCAACTTCTTTCCAGCTGGTGATGTAGTACTCATAGCTTCCCCCTTCACTTCGGGAGTAGTCCAAACTTGTAAAAACATAAGCGAGGGTTAGAAGTAAAATAATGGCAATTACTCGCTTCACTTTTCCACCTCCCGGATTGTAAAGAGAAACACCCCTATCACAACAGCCCCCACAACAATAGCAGAAAGGGCAACGTCAGGAGCCTTTAAAAGGGTCAACACAAGAACAAAGGCTAGGCTGAGAAAGGCGTATTTAACAACTGCGCTAACCAGGTTCTCTTCCTCTATCACGGCAATTGAAAGGACTATCATGACCAGGAGAAGCACATCAAGGATTATCCCAGCCATACATATCCACCACTACTTTTGGCTTTATTCCGTATTTATAAGCCCCCTGGCTATTGCATGGGAGACCATGGGGTTTATCAGGGCTATTAAAAATGCCAGCACGAGAAATTTCAGTTTAATCAGCAGAGGAGCCTGTGAAGCAATTGCCAAAGCTATGAGAATGCTCATAGCCCCACCAGTATCACACTTTGTTGCCGCATGAAGGCGAGTATACACATCAGGAAAGCGGAGTATCCCAAGAGTTCCGAATATCATTATGGATTCTCCAAGGAGAAGGAAGAAATACTCTATCACTTTCTTCCCTCCATATACTTGGCAAGTATAAGCCCTCCAACAGCATTGACCATAAGAAGGACGATCGCGAGGTCAAGGAAAAAGTACTCCTCTGCTATGAATCCGAAGATTGCTAATATAACAACGGTCTTTGTTGTTACAGTATTAATGCCGACTATCCTGTCGGCTAACGTTGGGCCGAACAATACTCGATATGACAACACCAAGGATGTAGCTACGAGTATTATCGCACCCCATCCAAAAGGGCTTACCAGAAGATTTTCTTCAACCATGACTCAATATCCCCCTT
>LGET01000071.1 GCA_001507935.1 Thermococcales archaeon 44_46 | reverse complement strand
TAAATGCTTTTCGCTTTCCTGTTTGAGGGCTGTTGGGTAGTTTACTGCATCCCCGCCCTAAAGGGCGAGGCTTTCAGAAGAAAAAGTAAGATTCCCACAACAAAAAGTGCCAACAAAGTCAGTGCAAATGACTTTAACAGCTCATCCTTTCGCTTTGGCAGTTCAATTTTAAGCTTCATCCCTTAACCCCCTCCTGCAGTCTCGTTATTCTCATGTTGACGAACATGTAAACTGCAAGGACTATTGTTGCTATGAGCAAAATAGCCGCTGCCCTTCCGTAGTGAGGGACTGAACTGCCGAACGCTTTTCTATATCCGTAGAGGAGCAGGAACCTATCCTCAAACAGCCCTGCATTGTATATAAACGGAACAAGGAAATACTGAAAGCTTGCCGCAGAAGTTAGGATTGTGGCAAAAGCTATGGGTTTACTTACAATTGGAATAACTACTTTTGTCAATCTCTGCCAGTAATTTGCTCCGTCTATAATTGCAGCTTCAATTAGGGTATCTGGAACACTCTGGAGAGCTGAGGTTATTACCGTCATCATAAATGGGTAAGCGAGCCATACTTCAATTATGTTCAAAGCAACAAAGCCCCAAGTTACGCTTGTCATCCAGTCTGGTGGGTTTGTTACTCCCAGATTTTTCAACATTATATTAATCGGACCCACAACAGGATCAAACATAAAACGCCATACCATTACGGAAAAAAGCAGAGGCAACGCCCATGGAATTATCAAAAGTGCCCTATAAAAGAATTTGCCCTTTACGTATTTATTGTTATAAAGAACACTCAAAAGAATTCCAACAATAACTTTCAAACTCACACTGGTCGCCACAAAAATCCATGTCCAGACAAAAGCAGATCTGAACTTTGGATCGCTTAACGCCCATTTAAAGTTTTCCAGCCCGACAAACCTCAACGGTTCGGCAGTAGGAGCTTGTATTGGGAAGTTGCCCAACTTAGCGTTTGTGAATGCAATGTAAACGGAGTACAGTATTGGGTAGATGTTAAAAAACAGGAACGCTATCATGCCGGGCAATATCAGGGCAAGAGCGGCTATTGTTCTTTTATCCATTCACTCACCCCCGAGAACTAGAAGTAGAAAGAAAAAGAAGAAAAATCAGCTAACCGCTAATGGCATCGAGTATTTCTTTCTGTGCATCTTGGAGCGCTTGCTCAATGGTCTTCTTTCCGCCGATTATGTCTGTGATTGCAGTGGCAACTGGGCCCCAAACTGCTCCCATCTCTGGGCTCTTTGGCATTGGGATTGCGTATTGGACTGCTTGACCAAATCCATAAAGAACTGGATCATTCTGGATCTCTGGGTCGTTAAGGACTTCGGTAAGCACTGGGATGTAACCGTTCTGGAGTGAGAGGGTCTTAATGACATCTGGGTTGGTTGTGAACCATTCGAGGAATGTCCAGATAGCATCCTTCTTGCTCGGGTCGTTAAGCTTTGCAACGTAGATAAGTCTGACTCCACCGTATGGGTGAGGCCTGTGCTGATCGTCGATGGCAGGAAGTGGGACTATGCCGAAGTTTATTCCGGCTTTCTTAACGTCTGGAATGCTCCATGGGCCGTTAACCATCATTGGGGCTTTGCCATCGTGGAATAAGCTTACTTGGGCGTTGTAGTCTTGGGTCTTTGCAACATATGGGAATATCTGCTCAAAGAAGAACTTAAATCCTTGCAAAGTTTCTGGCTTGTCAAGACCAGGAGTCTTTGTCTTATCATCAAAGTAGTAGCCACCAAAGGCATGCACCCAACCTGAGAGGAAGTATGGATCCATTGGGGTGGCAAGACCATAAGTACCTTCAGCTTCATTGTAGTATTGCTCCATAATTGCCTTCATTTCATCAAAGGTCTCTGGTGGGTTTGGAACCATGTCCTTGTTGTAAATTAAAGCTACAGTCTCGGCGGCATAAGGCATTGCATAGTAGTGGCCGCCGTATTCAATTGCATCTTGAGCCATTGGGCTGAACTTGCTTAGAACTTCGGGAGTTATGTATTCGTCAATGGGCTCGAGCATTCCGGCCTCGGCGAACTTTCCAATCCAGTCGTGGGCCCACATGAAAAGGTCTGGGCCTTGTCCAGCAGGAATTGCAGCTTTAAGAGAAGTCTCCAAATCAGCTTTTTGTTCAAGTTGAATGTCAATGTTTGGATATTCTATCTCAAACTCGGCAATTAAATCCTCAAAAGCCTTGATCTCATTTGGACCAATTGCATGCCATATAACAATTGTCACTTTTTCTCCACTTGTCGTTGTAGTTGTTGTTTGAGTGGGAGAGCTTGTAGTTGTTGTTTGGGTCGGAGAACTTGTGGTTGTTGTGGTCTGAGTGGGGCTTGAAGTAGTCCCCCACCACCAATACACCCACTTGCAACAACCCCAATTGCCAGCACTCCAATTAACAACAAGGCAAATAGTGCCTTCTTCATGTATATTCACCTCAGTTGAAGATTTCAAATTTAGTATCATCTCCAGTGATATATATACCTTACGCTTTGATGCTCATGGAATAGCGGGTGTTCTAAATGAGACACTGATGAAAAAATTTAGGATTTTATGAGGAATGACCAACAAAAAATGAGAAAGGTTTCAGGGCAATGCCATCTAAATTTCCCAGCAGCACTTCGTCGGGAAGTTTTTTAATAGAACCATAGTTGTCCGAATAGTTTATTCCAATCAAAAGTTTTTCATCTCTGTGTGTCCTCTCGTAAAGTAACAGTCCATCCCGGAATTGTAGTGGTTTGAACGCTCCAATCTGTAGTGCTTTACTGCTCTTTCTCAGTTTTATCAGCTCTTTGACTACACTTAAAATATCCGAGTCCCACTTCTTGCTGTCCCACTCCATGGGGGCCCTTGAGCGCTCCATAAAAGGTGCCTCTATATTTTCCATCCCGATTTCATCCCCGTAGTAGATAGAAGGAATCCCTTTGTAGGTGAAAAGGAATGCCAATGCACAGAGATATTTTCTCTTGTCCTCGAGCAAGCTGAGCATTCTATCCACGTCATGGTTGTCCAAAAAGTTATACATTGCATACTCAGCAGGGCCGTAGTATACGCTCAAAAGCTCAAGCCAGTTCAAGAACTGCTCTGCGTTAATTTCCCTCGTCACAAAAAACCTCAAAATTGCCTCATATAGCGGGTAATTCATGGTTCCATGAAACTTATTGAACAACCACAGCCGTGCGTCGTCCATTACTTCCCCAACTAGATAAGCATCACCTGGTAGCGTTTCTTTAATTTCTTTCCATACTTCGGGAGGAACTCCGTGGGCAACATCTAATCTCCAGCCATCGGCTCCTTTTTTAATCCAGTATTCCATTACATCCTTAATGAACTCTTTTACCTCTTTGCTGTCGTGGTTTAAGCGGGGCATCAACCATACAGAATAAAAGCTCTCATAGTTCCATCTGAGAGATTTAAGCCGCTTATACTTTTCATGCCATGGGAGGTCTGAGTATAAAATATCAAGGAACCTTTTTGGAGCGACTGGAAACCCGGTTATGCGATAAAAATTCTTATACCTGCTGTTCTTTCCGTTTTTGACTACATCCTGAAAGTAGGGGTGGAAAAAGCTCGTGTGGTGAAATACTCCATCCAAAACAAGTTTTATGTCTTCTTTTTTCAGCTTTTGCACTAACTTTTCGAAGGCTTTATCTCCTCCAAACTTTTGGGCGACATGATAATAATCCACTATGTCATATCCGTGATACGTCATTGACTCAAAAATGGGGGTTAAATAGAGAGCATTTACTCCCAGTTCAGTTAGGTACTCAATTTTCTGGATTACTCCCTCCAGGTCCCCTCCATAATGGGAAATGCTTCCGAGATCAATTCTGCCGTTGGGATCGTTTTCAGGATTTCCGTTAAAGAACCGGTCTGGCATTATCTGGTAAAAAACCCTGTTTAAAAGCCATGAAGGCAGGGGGTATTTTTCTTCCTGCTTCCCTAAATCAACATCAAAGTCTCCATATTCTAGGGTGTCTTCATCTGTTTGTACTCTAAAGTAGTAGTGTAGGTTCTCTTTTTTTGGGAGTCTTACTTCGAAGTAATCAAAAAGCTCATCGTGGGCTTTCTTTCTCATTTCCCAGCTTTTCTCTTCCACCAGAAAAACCCTTTTAACGATCCCTTTAAGTGCTCTAAGACGTATATAAGTGTAGTCTCCAAAGGAATACAAATATGTGAGTGCAGGGAAATGGTAAATTTCCTCGTCTGAGAAAATTCTCGCTACATTTGCCTCTCTTTCAGCCTTATAAGAGAGCCTTCGAAAGTGCTTCTTATTCGGGTTTTCAGGGTCAAGCACTTCTTTGCCATCTACTGAGAATGTGTAGTACCAAACTCCTTCAGGAAGCTCTACCCTTATATACCATCTATCTCCCTTTTCTTTCATCCTAAAGCTTCCCTCGTTGAATGCATTAAAATTTCCCAGAAGGTATGCATAGGATCCACTTTTAGGTATAGAGAACTCGGTGATTCCCACCTTTCCAAGGTACTTATCATCTCTAAATCCGAAAGTTTTATACATATTAAACACCTCTAATGATTAGGTATCACTCTTAATGTTTAAATTTTCGAAAGTGAATATTAAAAGCCTTTAGGAGGAAAAAACATGAGGGAAGAAGAGATAATTAAAATGCTTCAGAAGCTTGGTTTGACAAAATACGAAAGTTTGGCATATATAACTCTTCTAAAGCTCGGAACGAGCAAAGCCACAGACCTTACAAAGGAAAGTGGAATTCCCCACACGAGGATATACGACGTGTTGAGCTCTCTTCACAGAAAGGGATTTGTGGACATTATGCATGGGACACCGAGAATGTACAAGCCAGTGAATCCAGAAATAGTTTTTGAGGAACTTAAAGAAGAGCTTTTAAGTGATATAGACTCTGTAAAAAAAGCCCTTCTTGAGCTCTACAAATCGGTCCATGGCGAAGACATACCTGAAATATGGACTATCCACGGATTTGAGAACACTTTGGAGAGAGCCGAGTATATAATAAGAAGCGCAGGACGGGAAGTGCTAATAAATACACCTTTTGAGTTTTTACGATTGCTCAAAGATGAAATTAAAAAGAGAAAAGACGTCATTTTTGTAATTGTAAGCAACTTTGAAGAAATTCCTGAGTGGCTTAACAAGGAGAACATGATTTTAGCTAAGAGTGGAGGGGCTCCGTGGCTAATGGCAACTTGGATTATAGGGGATGTAGACTACGCGCTCTTTTTCGGAGCACTTCCAAAGGACAGAAGAAAAGAGAAATTCTATTCCTTCTGGGGCAAATCTCCAAAGTTAATCCAGAACTACATGCACTGGTTCTACACGATGTACTTTGACAACAGCGAAGTCATAAAGCCTGTTGACTATGAAAGGGTCAAGAAGCCTTTTGAAGTAGTTAGTATAAGAACCCTTATAACGATCCTTAAACAGGCAGGGCTTCCAAGAAAGCTAGAGGTCATAGGGCACTTCGTTGATACAAGAGATGAAGCAACGATAAATGGACAGGTTGTTGATTATGAGTACACATCCCTCACGGCTAATATAACCTTAAGAGATGAGAAGGGGAAAGAATGGAAAGTTGGAGGACTGGGAAGCTACTTTGAAGACATTGAGGGAGAAAAGTTCATTTTATTAGAATAAAAGGAAGGAGGGAGTCGATGTGAAAATACTAATGCTTGGATTTGAGTACTTGCCGGTAAAAGTTGGAGGGCTTGCAGAAGCTATCACAAGCATTGCAGAAACTTTAGCAAAGCTCAACAACGAAGTCTGGGTTTTTACACCTTCTCATGGTCATATAGACGGAAAAAAACTTCTTGAGTTCGATATAAATGTTTACGGGAGCAAGGAAAGGGTAAGAGTATACGAAAGAATTCAAAACGGCGTTAGAGTATTTGCCCTAAGCAGCAACTTGCTTGACAACAAAGACGTCTACGGACCAGGATGGGAAGGAATGCTTGGCAAGGCCGTGCAGTTTGGGAAGGCAAGTGTTGGTCTGCTGAACTACCTGATAGAGAATGAAGGAAAACCAGACGTATTACATTTTCATGACTGGCATACCGTCTTTGCTGGAGCTTTGATTAAAAAGTACTTCCAGCTCCCGGCAGTCTTTACAATCCACAGGCTCAATAAATCCAAGGTTCCGGCCCATTACTTCCACGAGGCCCATCTCAGTGAGTGGGCTCCGTACCCTGATATAGACCCGGAGTATGTGGGTGCTTATATAGCTGATGTAGTGACAACCGTAAGCAAAAGCTATCTCTGGGAGGAGTGGGGCTTTTACAAGAACTTTGAAGGAAAAGCCACCTATGTTTACAATGGGATAGCATGCGACTTCTGGAACGAGGAGCTGCTGGAGAACAAAGAGCTGCCAAGAGAAGAGAGAAGAAGAAAGATCCTTGAGAGCTTGGGGCTGAGCGATGGAATTGCTTTCATGTTTATTGGCAGGTTCGATAGGGGACAAAAGGGTGTTGACACGCTTTTAAGGGCCATTGAACTCATTGCTCAGAGTTACCCATCTGAGTTCTCGAAGATGCGCTTCATAATAATTGGAAAAGGAGATCCCGAGCTTGAAAGCTGGGCTCATGCGTTGGGGGCAAAGTATCCTGAGAACGTCAAGGTAGTAACTGAAATGCTGAAAAGAGAGTTTACAAGGGAGCTCTACGGCAGTGTTGATTTTGTTATAGTGCCTTCCTACTTTGAGCCCTTTGGTCTGGTTCAGATGGAAGCAATGTGCTTGGGAGCAATCCCCATAGGCTCAGCCGTGGGTGGAATAAAGGACACAATAATAAGCCTCGATGAAGACGAAGAAAATGCTACCGGATTGCTTGTTCCTCCGAGAGACCCAAATGCTCTTGCTCAGGCAATTCTCAGGATGGCGAAGATCAGGGAAGAGCAACCGGAGTTGATTGAAAAGATGCGCCAGAACGGAAAGAAGAGAACAACGGTCTTCACGTGGGAAAACGCTTGCAGGAGGTACATGAGGGCATATAAAAATGACATAGACAAGGCAGTCGAGTTCCTTAGGTAGGCATCAGCACCGAGATTTGTCCTCACCGCTCGGAAGCGGCCAAGCTCATCATCTGCCACAAACCTTTAATTCTTTTTTCCTTATAACGTTGAGGTGGAAACATGAAGTGCCCCTTCTGCACTCCATCCGAAGAGGCTCTGCTCTATGAAGACGAACACATTAGGATTCTCATAGACTCTTTTCCTGCAAACAGGGGACATCTTCTCGTGGTACCAAAGAGACACGTTGAAGATTGGAATGAGCTCAAAGAGGAAGAAAAATTTGCCATAATGAGAGGAATAGAGCTGGCAATTGAAAAGCTGGGTGAAGTCCTAAAGCCAGACGGATTCAACGTTGGGATAAACCTTGGGGAAGCAGCAGGTCAAACGGTGGCTCATCTTCATGTTCATGTGATACCAAGGTACAGAGGGGACACTAATTTCCCGCGAGGAGGTGTAAGAAAGGCGGTTTTAAACATTGAAGATGAGAACTTAAGCTTAAAAGAGAAATGGGCTGGAAACAGGCTCACTCAAAAAGAAAAAGAGACATTAAAAAGGCTATTC
>LGET01000070.1 GCA_001507935.1 Thermococcales archaeon 44_46 | reverse complement strand
AAGCATTTCTCGACCTCCCTACAAGCCACCTTAGAACAACGAAGATGCCCAAGCTGAGCAGCACAAGGATAACAGAAATCGGCCTTGAAGCCCTCAAGCCATAGTTGTTAAAGTACTCCATGACCAGAACCTGCGCAGTTTTTGGGTAATATGCAACGATTAGGATTGCTCCCACTTCGCTTATCGCCCTCGCCCACGTCATTATGGCACCGCTCAGAATAGAGGGCATTGCAATTGGGAGGGAAACCGTGAGGAATGCCTTTAACTTACTCGCCCCCAAGGTTCTTGCCACATGCTCAAGCTTCTCATCTACCGCCAAAAACCCGTCTCTGGCAGCGTTGATTGTGAAAGGTGCAGAGACAAAAAGCATTGCCATTATTATTCCGAGATAGCTGTCCAGAATTTTGTTTGAAAATGTCACAAGAAGCATTATGCCAACAACGGAGTGTGGGATGACTATTGGGACGTCAACAACCGCCTGGACAAAACTCTTCCCCACAAAATCCTTCCTTGCGAGCACATAACCAAGGGGGACTCCAAAAAGGAGGGAAATCAGCATTGCAGCCGTGGAAGTTAGGAAAGAATTTTTAAGGGCTTCCAAAACAAGGCCATCGTGGAGCGTCTCTACTAGCATCTCCCAGTCGAAAAGTTGCTTCCCTATGATAACGGCTAACGGAAGGAGGATGTACAGAACAAGGAACGTGCCGAGCAGAGCGAAAAACCATGTTACGTAATCCCTCATACCCTCACCTCTGAAGAAAAAGATAAAAAGTTTAGCCCTCTACCTCCACTCCATCTTTGATCTCCTCTGGAATGTTTCCAAATCCAACAGGTGGCCATATGAAATCCTGATGGTTCTTCTCAAAGATTTCCCTGCCCTTCTCACTAAGCAAGAACTTCAGGTACTCGAGGGCAAGCTCCCTGTTGGGAGCATCTTTTAGAACTGTGACCCCATAAACAATCGGCTTTGCTTTGATGGTTTTCCCTGTTGAGCCCAGTGTTATTGAAACCTGCCCGTAGTGCTCTGCCAAGGCAAAATCCTTCAGATTGATTTCTTTGGGCAGTTCAACGAATCTCAAGTTATGCTGCATTGCAACGCTTTTGTAGATGAAATAGTAGTCCAGACTACCGCTCTCCACCAAGCCAGTTAAGTCCGTTTCCTTTGGCCTTATAACAACTTTGTCCGTCTTAATTTGGATTTCCTTTGGGGCAACTATGTGGTTTCCTTCGGCATATATGTTGGTGTTCCTCTCCACCAGAGTCTCAAAAATCGGCTTTCCATAATAGATATCGGCAAGCTTCATCACCATAAGGCTTCTGTAGCCACAGGGATCCTGATTGGGGTCGCTGAATCCAAAGGAAACCTCCTCTCTCGCCAGAATTTCGTACCAGTTGTTGGAGTTGATTTCATCAGCGTATCTGCTCTTATCGGTGAATGCTATGACTATCTCATTGGTCGCAAAAAGGACGTAAAAGTCCGTATAGTTGGGCACCAGCAACTGAGGGATTAGGGTATAATCCGCAAGGGCAACAATATCGGCTTTTTTCCCCAAGTCTGTGACCTTTCTAACGGCCATAACACTTCCACTAGCCTCTGCTTGAATTTCCACATCATAGCCAAGGGTTTTAGCATATTCCCTGAAAGCCTCGCTGACGTCTTTTAAGGGCTCACTCAGAGAGCCAGCATGGAAAATCTTCAAAGTTGATTTTTGGAGTTCCGTTTGTCCTGATGGAAGAGTAATGCTTTCCTTCGTTCCAGTGTCCTTAACTCCATTATCCCCAATGCAGCCGCTGGCAATTATCGCAAAGAGGAGAACCCCCACAAGGATCAATGATGCTCGTTTCATCAAACCACCAGAAGAATACTCCACTTTAAACATTTAAACATTTTGAGCAAACAGATGTGTTAAAGTTAAGCCAGTTTGCTTACTCCAGAAGGATTTTATACTTAGCTATCCTAAACTTTTAAAGGTGAGAAAATGAGAATGGTGCTTATTGACGGGGAGCACTATCCAGATGTAACGGCTTGGGCTATTAAGCAGCTCAAGGACGTATGTTGTGCCGTGTTTTTGGGAGGTACGGAAAAGATAGGAGATATTAAGTCTCTTGAGAAAAAAATAGGTGTCAAGCTGTATTCTGGTGAGGACTATCTTATTGAGATAGAGCGAGCTATCAAAGAGAACAAAATTGAAGAAGTTATTGATTTGAGCGACGAACCAGTGGTGAACTATGAGGACAGGTTTAGAATAGCGGCAGTGCTCCTAAAGCATGGAATAAAATACAGGGGCGCTGATTTTGAGTTCTCCCCCAAGAAGATGTTAAAAATAAGCAAACCGAGCATAACAATACTCGGAACCGGCAAAAGAGTTGGAAAAACAGCGGTAAGTGGTTTTGTTGCAAGAACTCTAAAACAAATCGCAAAGCCCATAATAGTAACAATGGGCAGGGGAGGGCCGGAAGAGCCGGAGATAATTGAGGGAGATAAGATAGAGATAACTCCCGAGTTTCTGGTAAAAATTGCGGAGTCAGGCAAGCATGCTGCTTCTGACCATTTTGAAGACGCCCTAACCGCTAGAGTTTTAACCATTGGATGCAGAAGATGTGGGGGCGGAATGGCAGGCTTCAGCTTTTTTGACATAGTTGACAAGGGAGTAAAGCTTGCGGAAAAGCTTGAAGGGGATATCGTGATACTCGAGGGAAGTGGCGCAACTTTTCCCGCGGTTAAGGCAGACAAATACATAACCGTCGTTGGTGCAACTCAGAGGATTGAGTTCATAAGGAGCTATTTCGGTCCGTTTAGAGTGGGATTGGCGGACTTAATCGTGGTTACACTTGCCGATATGGTAAGCAAAGAGAAGCTTCAAGAGCTCCAGAGAGTTTTGAAATACATAAACCCAAAAGCAGATATACATCTAACGGCCTTCAAGCCGAGGCCTCTGGGAGATGTGAGGGGCAAAAAAGCCCTTCTTGTCATGACCGCACCTCCAGAAGGGCTTGAGAAGACGGCAAAGCATCTTGAAGAAAACTATGGAGTGGAGATAGTTGGAAAAAGCCCGAACCTATCAAACAGAGCAAAACTGAGGGAGGATCTAAAGCGCTTTGATGATTACGATACGGTTATAGTGGAGCTTAAGGCAGCGGCTGTGGATGTGGTTACAAAGGAAGTCCTCCAGCGCGGAAAAGAAATAATTTACCTTGACAACGAGCCGGTGAATATGGACGGTAAGGACTTGAAGGAAGCGATTCTGAAAATCGGAAGAGAACTCAGAGGGGATGTCAGATGATAATCGTCGTTGACCCTGAGAAAAACACCAAGCTGCCCTTTTCAAGAGGCATCCTGACAAGGTCAATAACCTCAGCTGGTGTTGACGTTGGAGTTGCCTACTCAATAGCTGCGGAGATAGTAAAGGAACTCGAGAGAAAAAAGACAAAGATCATTACCAAAGAGGACATCCGAAAGATGACCTATAAGAAGCTCCTGGATCATGGACTAAAAGACGCCGCCAGAAGGTACCTTTTCTGGCATGAGCTCAGAAAGCTGAAGTACCCGATGATAATCCTCCTTGGAGGAGCAACAGGGGTTGGAAAATCCACGTTAGCAACAGAGCTGGCCTTTAGGCTTGGAATAAGAACCATCATAGGGACTGATACCGTCAGAGAGGTAATGAGGAAGATAATAAGCAAAGAGCTCCTACCATCGATCCACACTTCCTCGTTTTTAGCATGGAAAGAGCTCAGAAATTTGCCAAAGGGAGTGGATCCCCTCCTATACGGGTTTGAGAACCAAGTGAGGTACGTAACAGTGGGAATTAACGCCGTTGTAGAGCGTTCTTATAGAGAGGGTTTCAACACGATAATAGAAGGAATCCACCTTGTTCCGGGTTATGTAAGCCTGAACGACAGAAGCTTTATGTATCTCATAACTGTAAAAAACCTTGAGGCACTCGAAGCAAGGTTCTATGAAAGGGCCCGTTACAGCCTCAGGCCAGCAGAATACTACGTGAAAAACATAGACAACATAATGCGCATCCAAGAGTATTTAATCGAAAAAGCAAAAGAACATGGAATTCCGATTATAGAGAACGTCGAGCTCGAACAGTCTGTAAATGCAATAATGAACAATCTCATGGAAGAGATACCAAAACGGCTTAAAGAAAGAGGCATTGAGCTTTCAATTTAAGGACAAAACTCTTTTATCTTTTTGAGTCCAATTAATGTTGAGAGCTTTTGCGGTGATTCCAATGGATGAAAATGCACCTATTAAAGTTTATATGACGAAGAAGCTCATAGGGGTGAGACCTGAGGAT
The DNA here is from genome assembly GCA_001507935.1 of Thermococcales archaeon 44_46. Lineage (GTDB taxonomy): Archaea > Methanobacteriota_B > Thermococci > Thermococcales > Thermococcaceae > Thermococcus_A. Next base: position 3,345 of record LGET01000070.1, on the reverse strand, counting down.
AGTGTCCAAGAGGCGTGCAAGGTGATGGTAGAGTTTGACATCGGTTCTCTTGTGGTTGTTGATGAAAACGACAGCGTAGTGGGCTTCTTTACAAAAAGCGATGTTATAAGAAGGGTAATCGTTCCCGGTCTGCCCTACACAACACCCGTGAAGGAGATTATGACAAAAGAACTCATCACTGTAGACGCCAACACTCCCCTAAAAGAAGTTTTGAAAATTATGGCGGCAAAGAGGATAAAACACATACTGATCAGAGAAGAAGGAAAAGTAGTGGGGATTTTTACGCTGAGCGATCTGCTTGAGGCAAGCAGAAGAAAGCTCGAAACGTCGATAGCGGCAGAGTGATGGAAATGAAAATAGCTCACATAAGCGACACCCACATAACCAGCGGTGAAGCCTACAAGGGGTACGCCTACGATTTAATAGCCAACGAAATCAACACGCTCGACTATGATATAGTTGTTCACACGGGGGACGTGACAAATGAAGGGTTGAAAGAAGAATACGAGAGAGCAAGCTATGAGTTGAAAAAAATCCAGAAGCCCCTAATAGTTGTTCCCGGAAACCATGATGCAAGAAACGTCGGCTATGAGCTATTTGAGAAGTATATAGGGCCGCTAAATGGCGTTTATGAGAAGGACGACCTCGTCATTATATGGGTTGATTCCACGATACCGGACCTAAGCGATGGAAGGATAGGCGGATACAAGTTCCAGTGGCTTAAAGAAAAGCTGGAGGAGTATTCCCACAAAAAGTTCAAGATTGTTGCCTCCCACCACCATTTAGTCCCTCTACCAGACACGGGGAGGGAAAGGAACGTCTTGTTCAATGCTGGAGATGTTTTAGACTTGCTTTTAAAGCATGAAGTCAACCTCTATATCTGCGGCCACAAACACGTACCCAACATCTACAAAGTTGAAGGGCTCATAGTGGCAAACGCTGGTTGCACCTCCTGCAGAAAGACCAGAAAAGGCGACGTAAACAGCTACAACATAATTAAAATCAAGGAAGATGGAAAAATCTCGGTAAGCATAAAGCGAGTGACGGGAGAAATCGCAAGAAGGGAATTCAAAATCAAAAAGCAGAGGATTTTCGTTCCAAAGAAAAGAAGGCTGCTAAGAATCGTCCAGATGAGCGAGAGTAATGTATCAGACAGGGTTTATTTCAGGGAGAGAATTTTGAAAAACGCAATTAAAGCCATCAACGAAAAATATAAGCCCGACTTAGTTATCCACTGCGGAGACGTGGTAGATGTTGGAACAGAGCGTTATTATGCAAAGGCCTACGAGTTCTGGGAAAAAATTAAGCCGGAGAAGATTATAGTGCCGGGCCACAACGACATCACTTACCTCGGCTACGAGCTCTTCAGAGAATATTTTGGAGAACCAAAAATTCTGGAAATGGACAGTTTTGCCTTCATCCTGATAATCTCAGCCCAATATGAGACTCCTATAGGTGTGGTTGGAAGAATAGGTCAGAAGATTTTGAAGCAGCATCTGAGAGAGCACGAAGATAAGTTTAAGGTTGTTGTAATGCACCACAATATAATTCCGATACCCAGAAGCAGAGAGATAGGATTTCTGGAAGATGGTGGCAACGTTTTGAAAATACTGACAGAAGAAAAGGCAGAGTTAGTTTTAACCGGTCACGGTGGCAATACGCTTGGAATAAAAGTTGAGGAAACCCCAATAATAAACGCAGGCTCGATAAGCTGGGAGCTCCATAGAAACCCATTTGGAAACTCCTTCAACTTAATAGACATCTATGAAGACATGATAGCGGCATTTGAAATACAGGCGACTTGGGGCTCAAGAAAACTTCTCGGGATATGGAAAATAAAAACAAAAGTGCCGTGGGCTTAGCCGAAGAAGGCACCCATCATGTCCATCTGCTCTTCAGAGAAGCCCTTAACTTTGAACTCGGGCATTTTGGCAATAAGCTCTTTGTATTTTTTCTCGTCTATTTTTTTAACATCACTACCTTTCACATGAAACGCCCTTATTGTATCTTCTGACCTATAAGCAACAAGGAATTCCTCACTCTCTATGTTTTCGAAGTTCACGAATATGGCATTTCCACCGGTGTAGGGCTTCTTACACTTGAAGGGGAAGCTCGCAGAGTTCAACATTGCATCTCCAAGGGCAAAGTTAGCCTTTTTACCGTTTATTTCAGTCCAAAACGGCTTTCCCTCAAAGTCCCCTTCAACAACTACGAGAGTCTTCTGTCCATCAAACTCTATAACCGGTGCGCCCTTCTTTTCAAGTATGTCAAAGAGCTCCTCGATTGTTTCGGCATCCTTCAAACTTGCAACAAATCCTTCAACTTTCATTTCAAATCCTCCATTTCTCCTTTCAAAAAGGAGTTTATAACTATTCCTCTTCTTCTATGAACTCTCCTTCCTCCCCTTTTTCATTGGAAAGCTCCCTCAGGCGATCAATTCCTGAACCTACAGCTATTAATATGTCCCCCTCTTCGATTTTCTCGTCCTTGGAGGGGTTATAAATGTATTTCCCTCCCCGCTTTATCGCTATCACTCTCACACCCACTTTAGTCGGAAGCTTGAGCTGTTTGAGGGATTGTCCTATTAGTATTGATCCCCTGTTAACCTTTATGCGCCCTATTTCTTCATCAACATCGTGCATTATTTTCCTTATTATGGGGTGTGGCTCAACGTCCCTGAGAACAAGATCGGCTATTTCATAGGCAGAATCGCTTATCTGCTCGTTTATTGTGGCCATCTCAATTATACTTAAGAGTGTCTCGGGATTTTCTTCATGCTTAGCGGCCCTCAAAGCAAGCTTTTTCACCTTTAACGTAAGCTCGTCCATTTTTTCTTCTAGGATATAAACCTCATCAGCTATGTCCTCGCTGTCGTACATGACGGCGGAAAAAGCAAGGTCAACCATTAGCGAAGAGAGGTTTTTCATCTCTATTAAACAGCCTCTTATCTCCTCAAGCTCTTTCATCGCCAACCACCCTAATAACTCCCCTCGCAATCTCTTTGAGGTGCTCAACCGACGTATGCGTTCCCCTCCCTATCAAAATGTCCCCGGGCTTTATCTTGAAGTCCTTGTCGGGAGCAAAAATCCACCTTTTGCCTCTCTTTACCGCTATTACCCAGACACCGGTGTTGGTGGCAAGATTAAGTTCTCCGAGTGTTTTTCCAACAATAACAGAATCCCCGGAGACAGGGATTTTTGCTATTACTTCCTCGCTTTCCATAATTGCCTCTGTAATAACTGGATGAAGTTCAACTCCCTCAAGAACCATCTTTGCAAGGTCTCCAGCGGCGTTTGAGATGTCCTCTATTGAATTTGCCATCTGCAGGACGGAGGTTATCTGCTC